>JAITBS010000114.1 GCA_031283515.1 Planctomycetaceae bacterium | reverse complement strand
CAAAATGTACTTTGGAAATCAAAAATATTGTCGTGTATTCAGATCAGTAACATATTAGTCGAGCGTAAATAATGGAGAGTGGAGAGTGTCACATGCGGAATTGATACCGTTACGGCAATAACTCCGCTTGCGAAACTCTTCACGTTTAACAACTCAACGGTTTTCTTTATCGAAAGCACCATCGAAAGCAATATTACTGGGGGAGAAGTTAATTTTCTTCACAAACGCACAGGCTTCGGTTGCTCCAAATTCCCGCTCCATTCCCATATCTTCCCATTCAACCGACAATGGACCAGTGTAACCGATATTGTTTAACGCACGAATAATCTCTTCAAAATTCACTCCGCCATGTCCCAATGAACGGAAATCCCAACCACGCCGATAATCACCAAAGTTGAGATGTGAAGCCAAAATACCGGTTTTGCCGTTAAGTGTTACAATGGCGTCTTTCATGTGAACATGATAGATTCGGTCTTTGAAACGGTAAATAAATTCAACAGGGTCAACACCTTGCCAAAGAAGATGCGACGGATCAAAGTTAAAACCAAATTCCTCACGTCCATTGAGCGCATCCAGAGCAATTTCAGCACTGTAAAGATCAAACGCAATTTCTGTCGGATGTACTTCCAATGCAAATTTAACACCGCATTCGCCGTAAACATCAAGAATCGGATTCCAACGCTCCGCTAATAATTTGTAACCGCCGTCAATTGTTTCCTGCGACACGGGAGGAAATGAGTACAGGTAAGACCAAATACTCGAACCGGTAAATCCCGTAACAACATCAACTCCCATTTTTTGTGCAGCTCTCGCAAGGTCTTTCATTTCTTCGGCAGCACGTTTATTGACGCCGTCAGGTTTGCCGTCGCCCCAAACATAATCAGGACAAAAACCTTTGTGCCGCTCGTCAATCTTGTCAAGAACACATTGCCCGACCAAATGGGCTTGCAATGCCCAACAACCGAGTCCGTTTTTGTCAAGAATTTCACGTCGTTTGGCGCAGTAATCACCTTCCGTAACTGCTCGCCGAACCTCAAAAAGTTCTCCCCATGTTGCAAGTTCAAGCCCTTCATAACCGAAACCTTTGGCTTTAGAAGCCAGTTCCGTAAGTTTCAGATCAGCCCATTGTCCAGTCGTAAGTGTAACAGGTCGTGTCATGTCAAAACTCCTTTTGGGTTGGAAAATTGGTTAAAATTCACTGAAAAAATTAATTCTCTGAACCAGTCAGTTTTTCAAACATATTCATTCGGTTCGGTTAAATTTTTTCAGACCGTCCGTTAGTGTATCATGTCGTAGAGGCAATGTCGAGATAACTGTCTATTTTATTTTTTGATCATATTTTTTTGTCCGCAGATTACGCAGAGAAACGCAGATTTTCGCAGAGAGATGCAGACTTTTTCTGCGAAAATCTGCGTAATCTGCGGACTTGTAATTATTCGGTGAAATTTTATTGGGAGTTAAATTTTGGCACGTTTTTGATCTTGAGTACGCTGTTTGATTTTTGCAGGCGGAGTTTTGGCGGTTTTTTTATCTTTTCTTGCTTCGAACGCCGCTGCTTTTTTAATCCCCTCTTCCAATGCATCATCGCCGACTTTGACCAATTCGGTGTAATGAATATCGGCAAGTTTTTTACCAACATCTGTTTTTTCTGCTTGGCGTTTGTGGAAGTAAAGTCGTGTTGCATCGCGTTCGGGAATGTGCCCAACATCCGGTGTTTCGCCTTGTTCCAATTTCTGGACAAAAATCAAACCGGACATCGGAGCCTCAAGTTCGCGCCCGTCATCAAGTGTTATCGTGTAAGTGAACATCCGGCAAGGATAAGATTCACCTGTGTACAATTTCTCATCACCGGCAAGTTCCTTAAAACGCCAGAGTTTTTCCATCCATTCTTTTTCGACATTACATTCGATTGTTGCAATTTTTGTGATTGGAATTGTCCGTTGCCGTTTCAACTCAACATCAAAAATTTCAAGTCGTTTATCCCGTGTAATATACAGTAAACCGGGGAAAACTTCTCCGTTGGACATTTCGACATAACCCGGAACCGTGTCTTCGCGAACATCCACCTCACGCCGTTTACTAAGCGGATTAGACAACGCCGGCGGTTCCTCCGTCCGAACATCAGAAGAAGGAAACAATAACAACAATAAAACTAATACCGATAATACTATTTTTTTCATCATTCTAAATTTTAACTCCATTGAATATAATTGTTTTCGCCTTCTTGTGTTAATGGCGATTACTGCCAAAAACATAACATGCAAGAAGACTCGCAAATTTTCGACAATCAGGATTATTTGTATGAAGTTTCAACTCCTTCAATTTTCAAAATCCTCTTCACACAAAATATCATCAATATTCGGCTCATTATAATCTGTATAATTCGCAACGCAATATAACACAATAGGGCACCTCTAATAATAGTTAATTTTGTATTAAATTTTTTATAACCGTTCACGGTTTTTTAAATTCGGAATGTAGTTTTGGCGTAACAGTTCGTATTTTAATTTTGTAACCGTTCACGGAAATTTTTATCGAAAAAATTAAAAAGTGAATTAGTTACAAATTAACAAATGTAGAGACGCAATGCCTTGTGTCTCTATTGTTCGATCAAAAACTCACTGATAGAGACGCAAAGCATTGCGTCTCTACTGTTGGTTTAGCCATTCAAAAACGGTAATTGTTCACGCGCAAGAGAAAAACTCCGTTGCCCTTTCAGGGCGTAGGAAATTTTCTCTTGAGCGTGAATGGTTACAAAAAAATAAAACTCGCAGCAAGTACGTAACATGAGTTCATAATTCTGGATTTCATAATTCTGAATTTTAAAACTGTGAATAGTTAGGCTTGTTGTCTGAAATAAAGTTCCATTTTTTATTGATATTGACTTAATTTTTTGAATTTGTTACTATTTTCTTTGTTGTTCTTTTCTATCAAACAAGGAGGAAAAAAAGATGTATTCACGTCCTGATGCGAAAATGATTGTTACCATTAAAGATGCGGCAAAGAAACTCAAAGGTGAAGCGAAGCACTCTTGAATTGGACAAAGTCAATGCGATGGAATGGGATCGCCTCCCGATGTCAAACTACAAAAAAAAGAATACGCCCAACATATTCGTTTAACAAAAAAAGAACTACAACAATACGCAAAACGATTCGAACGCACTAAAAATATCGAACCGCGGCACCCGAAAATAAAACCAGAATAATGGAACATTCTTTTAGACCACAAGCCTAAACTATATCTAAATAATAGTTTAAAATTCTAATATCTCAACGGTATTTTTCTCGAACCGCATCCAATATACTCATCATATATTAAAATTCTGCAATTTATTTAACTATTCTGTGAATTTTAACGGTCCAGCGTTGAGAATATCGGGTGAAGAATCGGCTTCGTATTTCGTGAAATTTTTTCTGAACAATCCGGCAAGATGCATGGCTAATTGGTCGTATTCGGTTTTATTTTTCCAGACATTTCTTGGATTCAAGATTTCACTTGGTACATCCGTGCACGATGTGGGTATTGCGAGACCGAAAATGGGATCGGTTTCTTTTTTCTGTTGTGCAAGTTCGCCGCTGTGAATCCCGTCAATAATCGCTCTGGTATGTTTAATGGAAAGACGTTTGCCGACACCATATTTTCCGCCACTCCAACCGGTATTGACAAGCCATGCTTTTGAGCCGTATTTTTTCATATTGACGGCAAGTAATTCGGCATACTTTGCCGGATGCCAAACGAGAAACGCGGCACCAAAACAAGCCGAAAAAGTTGCTTCCGGCTCCGTAACTCCCACTTCTGTTCCTGCCACTTTTGCCGTGTAACCGCTAATAAAATGATACATTGCCTGTTCCGGCGTCAGTTCGCTCACCGGCGGTAATACCCCAAACGCATCACAGGACAAAAACACAATATTTTTCGCATGTCCGCCCACACAGGGCATTTTGATATTGTCGATAAATTCAATCGGGTAGGAAGCGCGGGTGTTTTCCGTAATAGAATCGTCGGTAAAGTCAACAACACGTGTTTGCGGATCATAAACCACATTTTCCAAAACAGTTCCAAATCGAATTGCGTTGAAAATTTCCGGTTCACTTTCCGGTGCAAGGTTAATACACTTTGCGTAACAACCGCCTTCGATATTAACAATTCCTTCGTTTGTCCAGAAATGTTCGTCATCGCCGATCAATTGGCGATGTGGTTCTGTTGAAAGGGTTGTTTTTCCGGTTCCTGAAAGACCAAAAAAGATGGACACATCACTGTTTTTACCTTCATTGGCGGAGCAATGCATGGAAACAATACCTTTTTTGGGCATGAGATAGTTCATAATTGTGAACACGCCTTTTTTCATTTCACCGGCATATTGTGTTCCAAGTATTACGAACTCACCCTGTTCAAACGACAATGCAACACATGTTTTACTGCCAACTGATTGTTGTTTTGAGTTAGCAGGAAACTGACCGGCGTTGTAAATAACAAAATCTGGAGTACCGAAAAGGGAGAGTTCTTCGGTAGTGGGTCGGATCAACATATTCGCCATAAACAATGCGTGATATGCTCGGCAACAAAGGACACGGATTTTGAGCCGATATTTGGGTTCCCAACCGGCGTAACCATCCACGACATAAATCAAATCCCGTGTATTCAGATAATCAATAGCACGGGTTTTGGTTTCATCGAAGTCATTGGGAGTCATTGGGATATTGATTTCTCCCCACCAGATATCTGTTTCACTGGGTTGATTTTTGACGATACGTTTATCTTTTGGGCTTCGTCCGGTTTTTTGTCCCGAACTATTGATCAAGGCTCCTGTTGAAGCCAATATTGCTCCTTCTCTTGACAGGGCTTCTTCGCAAAGTATTGCGGCTGAGGCGTTACGAAGAACATGCGGCACACGGATTCCGTATGAACTCAGGTCAAATTCTAAACACATTGATTTTTCCTTTCTGGAAAATGTGATATAAAATGAGGAGTAAGATACATCGAAAACAGAAAATTTTTGATCAATCACCAAAACGTAAACCAAATACTATTATATGTTTGCGTAAAATAAAAAAGCGTATTGTTTTTAACGTGTGGTTTGGTACTCCAAAAAACAAACGTGTGGTATTATATCAGTAAAGACTGTAAAAAATAGGGGGGTAAAAGAAAAAGAACCGAGTGATATTGAGTTGTTGCCCAAGGACTATTGATAATAGGGCACTTCTAAAAATCCAATATTTCATCAGAAAATTATTCGTAAGTCTTTATTTTTCAATAATGAAAAATTAGCAAAACTGAATTTTTAGAGGTGCCATGTCGCCCAGTCTTGCCATGATTCTTTTTTCGTCCAAGAAATCTCTGCTCGACGCGTCACATCCTTTTCCATTACGATAATATCGAACAAAACACCGAACAAGTCTGATAACGCCGTACTTTTGTAATAATGTTCCGCAATAGACAGTTCGCTCGAAGGATTACAAAAACGACATATCACCAATATCAACGAAACCAAAGACCAAGATACAACAGTGCCGCCGCGAGGAATTTTACGATCCCAAAACTCATCAAGTTTCAAAAGTTTATCAGCTCAAGAGCAAGCCAAGACTTGCCGAACTCCTTTCGATTTTTTATAACAAGGTCGAATAAACATACCGGCAATTTAACAAAAAATTTGACACTTGTCAAAAAAATTTTCTTCACTACATTGCATTTCAAAAAATTTTCAACAAAAAATAACAAAAAAATAAACCTCTCACAACAACATACACAATATAAGAAAAAAAATTAGTTTTTTCTTATTACCCATCTTAACAAAAATTCCGCTGATATATTACAAAATTAAAAATATAAAAAATAACATCCCAATTATAACAAATCAGTTATAAATCAAAAGTACCAAAAGACTTAAATCTATTTTTTAACACCTTCAAAGGGTGACATCCTGAAGACAATACTTCCAGTTTGCACTCGAAATAACCTGAGCGGATAAAAATTTATTAAAATTAGACAGTTACCATCTTCCATCATCTGCTTCGGAACAGTATAATAAGAATTTGTAATTTAGTGGAAAGTTATGCCATCGAAATAAAAATATTTGTCCCTTATTATAATTGTTAACAAGAATGGAAGAACCATATTTTGACAGCCGTTTGGAAAATCATTCTGAGGAGAAAGAGAATAAAAGTGAATTTTCTTCCATCATCAGTAATTTACCAACACGGGAAAGGAATGCACTGGAAACTTTAAAGATTACATCCATTGGTGCATTTTGTAAGTACGACTTCTCAAAATTGTTTACTGTTCGCGGTTATGGAGTAACAACAGTTACAAGACTTCAATCGTTGCAAAAACGAATTCGAAGAAAAGAACCGTCCGGTAAACATGAAGAACATGAAGAACACGAAGAACATGAAGAACATGAAGAACATGAAGATGACCATTTGACACTTCAATCTCCGATAAAGAATATCAGGTTATCTAACAAAGAATATAATGCACTCACGTTGTTGAATGTGAAAACGGTTAGTGACTTTTTAAATCTTGATTTATCAGAAGTAATTTTACCGAAAGGGTTTGGCGATGGAACTCGTTACCAGCTCGCACAAAGTAAAAAACAAGTTCTTCAGGAAATGTCGATTGACCTTCCACGACCTACTCTGGAAGAATATTCCGTACAGATATTGCCATTGAATCCCCGTGAAAAAAAGGCTCTAATAAAGTGTCGTATTTCAAATTGGCGGGAATTTGCTTGTTTTGATTTTCACCAAATTAGCGGTATTCCAAACATTGGAGAAGGAACATTGCAATCCCTTTCTTCTAAGCAAACAGATGTCCGCACAAAAATTATCCGTGCAAAAATTGACTCCCTTTCTCATTTTTCGTACGATGAAGAATATTCCGTTTTTTTGTTGGATTTGACTCCGACAGCAAAGGAAGCATTGTGGCATCTTGGCATCACAAGAATAAGCGAGTTGACAAAAACAAATCTGAATATTCTTAAGTTTTCTTGGGACTCTATGAAGAAGGCTTATAAGGAACTTTACCAAATACAATGTGATTTTTCTCAAATTATTAAAGAAACGGAAATTCCTTTGAACGATTTTCTTGCATCTACTCCATTAACACACTTGGGTATTTCCGGTCATGATGCTGAGTTCCTTCGGCAAAACGCTATTAATTCGTTACAGGATTTTATCTTTTTCTCAATTCCCGATAAGTATCATGCTCTACGGCAACTTCAATCCGAATGGCAAAACCGGCACACACCAGTCGAATTTTTGCGTACAATTCCATCTTATTTCAACATATTATTCCATCGCCAAAAAAAGAATCCTCGAAGTAGTGATATTAAATCCTCTCTTAACAATTTTGAAACAATCAAAGACTTTTTTTCCGTTTCATTTGAAGATATTGTGAAATTAACCAAAGGCAATCAGAAAACGGTTCGGGCAATTCAATCTGCACGATATGAGTTACTTAAATCCTGTTTAGATTTCCATAAATGTTTTGATTTTTCTGTCAATGACGAACGGGAACAAGGTTGGACGCAAAAAATCAGCGAAGAGATTTTATCTACGTTACCTTTTTTGAGCGGCAAACACAATCGAAATTTTTCTGCGGAGATGTTTCATGAAACATTTTTATCGTCTCTTGGTCCTGGGGTTATTGTTCAGGGACGTATCTTACAAGCAGTCAAACAAATCGGTATTAAATCATTAGGGGAACTTTTGTTAACACCATGCTCACACTTTCAGCTTTTAAAACATTGTTCAAAAACAAGAATTGCTGAAGTTCAGGAAAGGGTTAAAAAAATATTCTTTTTCCTAGAAAACAATTCAACACAACCAGACGACTTGACGCAATCAAAAATTTATGGCACTCTTTTTCCGCCGCTGTTATCACCGATTGATAAATCCACACCGCAAACACTTCTTGTTACTGTGTTGAAACGTTATCTTCTTTCTGATCGAGCCATTGATATCATAGTGCAACGAGTTTATGGCAAAACGCTTAAAAAAATTGCGAAGATATACGGGTTGACGCGTGAACGTATCCGCCAGATTGAATTCAAATATAAATATCCTTCTGATCCTGCTTATACACGAGTTATATATGCAGAAGTTGGTCAAATGTTGGAAGCATCAATAGTAACACTGAAAGGATTTGCAACCATCCATCAACTTACAACACAATTGGCAATTGATAACGGTTGGTCAGAACAAGATTGTACTCAATCATTTGTCGAATTTTTACTTAACCGAGTAACAGATAAGATTGTAAATCACGGCAACGGATACTATTCAACAAAATCATATCCCTGTGAAAAATGCAAAATTTTGGTTGCAAAAATATCGGGTTTTGCCGATGAAGTAAATCATAAAATGATAACTCGTAACAATTTAGTTGAAACGTTTTTGAATACATGTTGTTTAGAGTGTGCGGACTTGCCTCAACAAATTTCCGACTCTTTCTTAGACTGGAAATGTATCTCCGATCCATTGTATTCTCACGTTTTCAGCGATGATGAACTTTATCGTTCTACAAACAGTTCCATGCAAAAAATGGTCAATAATGTTCTAAAAAGATCGGCTGTTCCTCTTGGTATAAAGGAAATTCTGTCTCTTGTACGTTATCGTTCGGGAAAAGATAGTTTTATTGAAAAACAAGTCGATACTGCCATCAGGGTTTTAAGTATCAAAAAGAATGATGTTTTTCTCTGGAACCGCGGCGGCATTTATGCACATCGACAACATATTCCTTTGGATAATCCGCTTCTTGTAACGATTGAGCGGCGAGTGAAACAATTAATTAAAAAGGCGACAACTCCTTACATTTCACTATACACACTTTTTAATGAATATCAATCTGAATGTGAAGCAGTAGGTATTCCTTCCGCGTATGCTCTCCATGCGTGTTTGAAAGCGCGTGGTATTTTAGGAGTTGCTTTTATGCGCAGTCCTTGTATTAGTGTTACGAAGGAACTGCACAAACGAGGAAACATTAAAATTCTGGAAAAGTGGATTGTCCAACAAAGAGGTGTTATAAGTAACCAATCATTAAAACAGTATGCACGAGAAATCGGTCTCAGTTCTCAACAATACTACAGTACTTATGTTTATCTAAAATCATCACTTATGAAGTATAAAAAGGGGCTGATTGTTCATCTTAGTGCTTTGGATTGGAATCAAGCGAAACAAGATTCTATTATTGCTTTAGCGAGGGATTATTGGAATGATTGTATTTCGCAAGGAGCATTGTGTGCAAAATCGGATCAATTATTGTTTGAATATAAAGATAAATTTCCCAAACTGGCTCATAGAATACGATGGACATCTGATCTTCTATTTTCATTGTTATTGCGATCAGAATCTGTTGTCACTTTTGGTACCACACACATTGTCTATGGTTTCAAAAACAGTGACTCTGTTCCACAAACATTAGACAATCTTATAATTGAAGTGCTAAAAAAGAAGTTTGGCGGCAGAGCTAAATTAAGTGAGATTTCAGCTTATTTGCGTGACGATCTTCAAATTATTCATTCACGGGTGACGGCGAATATGTTACATAACCATCCTGGAGTAGTTATAACAGAACACGAGATTTATTTAACACGAAAGAAAGATATTTCGTAATATTGATATATTGATTTGTAAGATGTTTACGTAACTGTCTATTTTTATCGATTGTCTATTTTTATCAATAGAGTCTGTAGATATTCGTAATTTTTTAGTTTTCAGATTTTAGAGATTACTTATAGTGAATAGACAGTTACCTTGTGTACGAATCGCCAAAGTATCAAGTTTTCGATTCTTTATTTCCAGCGGCAATATAATATTGCGGAGATGAACAATTCGGACAAGATTGAAATTCCGCGTTGTACTCCGGCAATAACAAGCGCATACAGAACCGCTAATTCCGCTGCATCCGTTTTCGTTAATTCAGAGTCGGCGTTCATCAGAAGCGTAACAAGTAATGGAATCGTAATCTGAGTAATAATAATTTCACGAACTCCAAGTCCACCAGGAATCATCAGAACAAAACCCACTACAACAGAAAGTGTCGCCGCCAACACGTATTGAGGAAAATGATCAATTAACGTACCGGTATTAATACCAACACCTTGAATTGTTGCCCAAAGACTCAAACCCAGTAATACCCAATCAATACTCATCAAACTCCAACCATAAAATATTGTGCGGAATCGGAGTTTCTGTAATTTTTGGTTGATTTCCGGATCATTGCTCCCCACTCCAAACTGTTTGGCAAAACGCCGGAAAATAGGCGGAAATACCGGTAAACCAATAAAAAACATTAAACCAACCGCAATAAAAGTCAAGTAATTACCAACCGACAAATCACGGAACCATAACACCATAATCAATGCCGAAATAAATCCGCCAATTGCCATCATATTAAGTGTTTCAAGAATAACGGTTGCCGCTGCAACACTTAACTGTGTTCGTTCACGATTCAGCAAACTTGCCCGAAGAATCACCACCATTGCCTTACCGGGAATATATTTACCAAGATGCCCAATGTAATACGCACGAAATGTTTCATACCAACCCGGATGTTGACCAAATAACCACATCGTGTGACGCCAGAACAAAACAGACGGAATATAAGAAATCCCATAGAAAAATGCCGAAAGTATCAACCAATAATAATTGGGAGTCCATTGAATCCGGTTAATTTTGTTCCATGATTTTTGGAGTTCCCAACCAATCCAGCCGAAAATCGCCAGAACTATCACTATTTTCGCAACCAAAATTAAACGCTTTTTCCAAACAGAATTCATAATAAGTTCTCCCGCATCATAACAGAAGTTATTACGGTATTGGTAAATATTAACGTAACCGTCTATTTTATTAACAGAGTCCGCAAATTACACAGATTTTCGCATATTTTTAAAACATTTATTGAAATTGGAAAAAACCGAGTCTTTAGTTTCTTCTCTTTTCATCTGTTGTTTTTTTTCTGTTTCGTAATTCTTAAAAAAATAATCTCCAAAAAATCTGCATAATCTGCGGACTGAAAATCTCCATAATCTACAGACAAAAAATCTGCATAATCTGCGGACTAAAAATCTCCATAATTTACGGACAAAAAATCTGCGTAATCTGCGGACTAAAAATCTCCATAATTTACGGACTAAAAAATCTGCGTAATCTGCGGACTAAAAATCTCCATAATCTACAGACAAAAAATCTCCATAATTTACGGACAAAAAATCTGTGTAATCTGCGGACATTCTTTTGTATCAAGAATCAAGAACATCTTTTTCCCGATTTTTTGCCAATTCATTGGTTTCGTCTTCATATTTTTTTGTTAATTTTTGAATTTCCTCTTTTGTTTCATCGCGAACATCTTCTGAGAAGATTTTATTTTTTTCTGATTGTTCTGTTATTTTGTTACCATCGCGGCGGACATTTCGGATTGCCACTTTGGCGTCTTCACAAAGTTCATGAATTCGTGTAACCATTTTCTGGCGGACTTCTTTGGAGAGCGGCGGAATATTGATACGAATAACACGTCCATCATTATTCGGTGTGTATCCAAGATCGGAAACAACAATCGCTTTTTCAATATCTTTGAGCGTGGAGGTATCGAATGGACGAATCACTATTTGGTTCGATTCCGGACAGGCAACTGTTGCAATCGTTTTGAGCGGACACGGTGAACCATAAGCCTCGACCTTGATCGAATCGACAAGTCCGGGATTGGCTCGTCCGGTTCGGATTCCTGTCAGATTTTGTTTCAATTTCGTAACCGCCTTTTCCATGCGGTCTTCAACATCAAGAAGAATCTCATCGGCATCCATAAAATGGTCTCCCATAAAATAAAAATAATCAAAATATTAAGTGTTCAGATTGTACTTTTGCCGTATCGCAACCCAACACTTTTAGCATCATTGTTTTTCGTACAACAACAACGCACGTTACAAAAAACAATTACTTCATCATTCTCAATCCGAGTTTTGTGACAGCCTTGCTCCCACAAAACGATAAATATAGCATGTTTCCTTCACCGATTCAATGTCAGAACAGTAACAAGGAATCATTTTTACGGAAATTTAAGAAAAGGTCTTGAGAAATTTATCAGATTCGATATATTACTTAACTTGTAAGTTGGGAGTTGGAGAAAAACTTTGTAATTTTTCTCTTCATGATTTTCGTTGCTTTTGTTTTTTACCTTTTACTTTTAACATCAAAATCCGTTATTGGAATTTGAATTGACAATGAATTCGGAAATAATTACATCACTTCGTTGGAAAAAGTTTTCTGTTTTGGATCATGGTTTTGTGTGTCTTGTTGACGTGATGGGAGACGATTCTGCGATTGTCCAAGCTGCGCGGGTGAGTTATGGCGACGGAACTAAAAAAGTTTCCGATGACCGAACACTTCTGCGGTATTTAATGCGGCATCAGCACACAACACCGTTTGAAATGGCAGAAATTAAGTTGTTAATTCGTGTACCGATGGACTGTTGGCGGCAATGGATACGGCACCGAACGGCTTCCGTCAATGAATACAGCACGCGGTATTCGATTGCTCTTGACTGTACTTACGGCACGGTGCCGAATGCGTGGCGTACACAATCAGAAGTTAATCGTCAGGGAAGCGGAGATTGTCTTGAACCGGAAGTCGGTCAAATTCTGACCGATAACGAACAACAATTTCACCAACAGGCACGGGAATTATATGAACAACGTATTAAACAAGGTGTTGCGCGGGAACAGGCTCGTAAGGATTTACTGCTTTCAACTTACACCGAAGCGTATTGGAAAATCGACTTGCATAATTTGTTTCGATTTCTTGCCCTCCGCATGGAACCACATGCTCAGTACGAAATTGTTCAATATGCAACAACTATCGGTGAACAGATTATTCAACCGCTTTTTCCAAACTGTTGGGAAGCGTTTCTTGATTATCAATTGGGTTCGGTTCGGCTGAGCCGGTTGGATCAGGGAGTGATTGCGCGGCTCGCCGAACACAACGCTCTCCCAGCAACATCACAACAGTTTCTCGAACACCAAGACCCAACATGGAAAACTCTTGAACGAAGCCGTGAACGCGATGAATGTTACGAAAAATTGCAAAATCTCGGATTGATCAAAGTTTCCGTACAAAACTCATCAACATCGTGAAAAAATTCCTGATTGTTCACTATTTTTGGAGAGAATAATTGCCGGCAAGTCAATATAAGGCTGGCAGTAATATTTAATTTTATGTTGCGGTTCTTGTTTATTTTTGCCAATCTGATATTTTATAATGTTTGAATTACATCTTTACAGTTGTCATTCGAGGTATTTGTTGGAAATTTCAATATTATGAGGATGAGCACTTACGTTTTTTTCTCATTTTGATTTTTTTCCATGTTCGTTTCTGTTTCTATTTTCACAAGTTTTCACAAGAAGGAGTTTATTATGAATATCGAATTGTTTCGTAATTTCATGTTGTGTGTTTCTTTTTTGTTTTTTCCATTGTTTGTTTATGCAGTGGAACCGTTGACAAAACCGGTGAAGGCGATTATTTTACCGGACAATGCCTTACATCCGGACGGTATGACGGTGAATCCTAAAACCGGTGATATTATTCTTGCTGTTCCGGTGATTGGCGGCAAAGGGAATGCCGGGCTGCTGAAAATTGATGCCGAAGATAATGTTTCAAATTATTTTGAACTCCCCGCTCATCCCGAAACCGGCCGTGTTACACCGCTTGGTATTTCGTTTGGACCGGATGGTCATCTTTATGTTGCCGACAGTCAATGTCTAGGCGGTAATCCCAATCATAAATCACGTCTGCTTCGTGTTGTCCATGAAGAGGGAAAACCGGTTCGTACGGAAATATTGGTAACAGGAATTACTCAAGCGAACGGTCTTGAAATTTTCGGTGATAAAATTTATGTTGCGGAAACACAGGTTGATCCGGCGATTGTTGAAATGCCGATGACCAGCGGTGTATTTTGTTTCGACATTTCGGAATTTAAAGGAGAACTTCAGGCTGTTCGGCGTGGACGTTATCGTACTCATGTTCCGGGACCGCCTCCTGTCTTGCATGTTTTACCGTATCAGAAAGACCCGCATTTTATTTTCAGTTTCCAAACAACCGATGCCGACCGAAACGGACAACAAAAAGTAGGGGCAAACGGAATCGGACTTTCAAAAGAAGGACTGCTTTATGTTGCTAATTTTGGTGACAAAAAAATCCTTGAAGTCAAACTGGCGAAAGATGGTAAAACTGTTGTTTCGAATCGTGATCTTAATGATGGTAAAGGACCCAATGAAAGTGTTGACGGACTTAAAGTTTGTCCAAAGGGTTATATCTTTTTTGCCGATTACGTTGGCAACGCGGTTTGTGTAACTAATCCGGCAAGCGGCAAAACGGTTTTGATTGCCAAAAATCCAACGAATCCAAACCCTGAAGCTAAAAAAACCGGAGCTCTTGATCGTTGTTCTGAAGTGTGCTTGCGCGGCGAAAAACTTTATGTTGCCAATATTGATCTCGAAGACAACAATGCTCCTCATACGATTAGTGTTATTGACCTAACCGGAATTGATTTCGACGCCTTGCTGAAATAAATTTGTAACTATTTCTATCTGATTATTTCAGAATTTGGAGGCAATCAAACGGGCGATCCTTTTTCCGAAGGATCGCACCGGTTGAGTTGTGTTCAATATCAACAAGGTCATGTGACCACAGCATGAATAGCATAATCAAACGGTTTCACGCATGGTTGCCGTAAGCGATGTTCAATAAAAACCACAAATTACGGAACCGACCGAATTCCCTGTCTTCGCTGTGAATTTAGAACCGCTTCAGCATACTCTTCAATTTGTTCAGGAAGTTCAAAATATTGTTCGTAAACGTAATGGTCTTCGTATTCACATTTATCGCTACTATAATCACGGCAAATTTTCGGTCTTGTTTCGTAAATTCCGCAAAGATTTGTGGCATCGTCCAGATATTTGCATTTCGAATAAACCAGGAGATACCAAGTTTTTTCGTCCACAAATACGGTTGCCTGTTCGTGCAGCAAAAACCAGCGTATAAAACCATACTCTCGATGACTCTCCGGTGTGTCAATCGGTAACGCAAAATACCGGCAACATTTACCGGGACAATAATGGCATGGAATTTTTCCGGCTGGAATCTCTTCACGGCTTGGACGTTTGTTTTTCATTGAAAGTACCGTTTTTCCTTCTTGTGATCATTAACTATTTGTAACTATTCATGGATTTTCAACCGGTATCAGAAACACCCGATTTATCCAAAGGAATATCAATATAACAAAGCAATATCGAATGTCAATGAGGATATTTTCATAAACTTTTAAAAGAAAAAAGAATTGATGAAAATCAGTGAACTATTTAAAAATCGGCGGACTATTTGAACGAAGTATTCGAACTGTTAGTTAATAAAATAAACAGTTACTTAATTTTGTGCAAAAACAATATTATGTAAAAAATATCCGGTATTGAGTTTAACGGAACAAAATCAACATCAGAATAATACCGAGAAATGTTATGAAGGACAGGACTTTTTGAGCGGTCACTATTTTTTGCAACGGTGTTTTTTTCATGAGAAAAAACAGTAAAGCGGAAAGAATTAATACCGGCACGCCAAGATAACCTAAGTACAATCCAATCAATATTCCTGAAACAATCCATGAAATTAAATGATTGAACGACACGCTTCTTGAAAAAAGAACGGCAACAGCAAGACATAATATTATATTGCCAATCACAAGACCCGCTTCAACAGAAGTATTACCTGTTTTGGAATAACGTATCACATCAACAAACAAGGGAACATGAAAAGAATGTTGAATGACAAACGGCATTATTGGTGCAGGAACAGCAACCGGAATGAAAAGCCGTAAGGGAATTGGTTTTCTTTTTTGTTCGATAAATCCGGCAGTTGCGAATGTAACAACAAGACCGGAAAAAGTCAACACGAGATAAATAATTTCCAGTATCGAATTATTTCCGTTACGGTAGATAATCAGTAATGCAATAATTCCGAAAATACAACCGCAAAGAGCTTCAATGAGTGGGTAACGGATACTAATTGGTTCTTTGCAATCGCGGCATTTTCCGCGAAGCAGAACCCAACCAAACACCGGAACATTATCGTACCAACGAATCGGATGATTACATTTCGGACAATGTGACGGCGGATTGGAAAGACTTTTACCTAACGGTAACCGATAAATGACCACGTTCAAAAAACTACCAATACACATTCCAAATAACGTCAGCCAAATCAATAAACCGAACATGATAACCGGATCAGAATCAATCATGATATTTGTAACTGTTCGCGAAGTTAGTAAGGCAAAAGACCTTGTAATGTTGTATTGGTGTGGTCGGGAATTTTGTACTCAATTGTTTTTTGTTCGGATTTACCGATACTGATATTGCCCAATGACGAGTCCCAAAGCCAGACCCATTGACATAATTCATCACGAGGCATAATTATTCGGTGTAAAACATGAGTGCGTTTTTGTTTAACGTAACCACCCGAACGATCTTCAAATTGCCAGATTTCAAAACGCAGTGTTGCCGAATTTTGATCTAATGTTGTCTGAATATCCCGCAACAACATGACAAGAGTACGAATTTGTTTTGGTCGGGCTTGACCTTTTTTGTAACTTCCGCCGATATAAAGCGGAATAACTTTATTTTCGTAATGTTTCGATTCGCGAATCGTTTTATCGACCCATTTTCGGCTTTCTTCATCTTTAACGGTTTCTTTTTTACCGTCGTTGTCCTGATCACACAAAACTTCAGCGTCGGGCGGGAAAAACTCTTCGAAATCAAGCACCGGAGCGTAACGCCAACCTTCAAAACGTTGTTTGGTTCCGCCTTTGATAATAATCAAATCATAAACTCCCGGCAATATGGATTCAATAACCCATTTTCCGTTACCTTTATTGGCGGCACGAAAATCTGTCCATGGTTCATTGATTTTTGGAGCTTCCGCACGTTCTTTGGCAACACGCGCCGAACCATCCGCCTGTTTCGGTAAACCGTCCGGATCCCAACGATATATCGCTCCAACAAATGTAACATCGTCATATTCGCCGTGTAATTGAATCGTTAATCCGCCGGCATCAAGACCGGAAACAAACAAAAATAAAACAAAAAATAATAGGAACATAGTCAACTTTTTCATAACAATATCTCTCCTTAATTTCTAAGTTCAAGTTTTGTCTTGTTATTGGGCAGCCCAAAGTACAAGATTTCGTACTAAATTTTGAAATGCTTCCGTTTTGAAATCTTTTTGATGTCCGAGTGCAGTGAAGGCGATACGAGTTTTACCGTACATGCGTGTCCATGTAAGCGGAAGGTTTTTTTGTTGTGAGGATGAAGCGGTTTGATAAATTATTGTATCATCTTTAACCGGATCTGTAAAGTATAAGGAACCAATACTATGCCAACGAGCCGGCACAACATCTTTCAAAATCGGCGAATCGGTTTGTGTTGTTACATTTTCGATATCACTACCGAGTTCATTTTTTCCGTGATCGTGATAATTGCCACCGAGAACTTCATGATCAAATTCCGCCCAATTTTCACAGTGTTCCGGTAAGACTTTTGCTTTTGATTCGAAAGCATGGCACGCGGTTCGCAACCCGACAAGACCACGACCGGAATTAACAAATTTTTTGACCTTCTCAAGTTGTTCCTTCGGCAACGCAAGACGACGAACATAAACAACAAGAACATCAGCATTGTCCAACACATCAATATTGGAAAAATTCGCCGTGCCATGACCGTGCAGAATGACAATATCCCAACCATTTTCTTTGCCCAACCGTTGCATTAAAGGCGGAAGAAGTTTGTCGGCGTCATAATGATCATCGCTTACCATGACCGCAACAAGAGGTTTTTTTGTTTCATTTTCCGGCAATTGAGCATAAAGCGGAACTGAAATACAGAACAATAATAAAAATGTTTCAAAAATAAATCGCATAAAAACTCCTAAATAAGTTAGTCTAAAAAGTTACTCTGAAAAATGTTTCGTGACGGTGTAACTGTTTATTTTGTTAACAATTTCGAATACTTAATTCAAATATACTTCTTGTAGTAATATTATATGATGTTTTATATTTTACAACACGAAGCACACAAAATAGAACGAAAAATACGAATTTTTTGTTTTGACTCTTTTCGTGTTTTTGTAATATATCAATGGAATTATTACCTGTTTTATTATTTTGTCAATTTCGTATATTCTCAAAAGTATAAACTCAATAAAATATCCTAACATAATCCTAATTACCTGCAAGAGGTTTTTAGAAGTTCCTCAAAATTATACCCAAAATTTCAATAGTTTCAAAAAAAATAAAATTGCAAAAAAATAAAACGATAGAACACAATTATTAGAGGTATTCTCTTGTAAATTCTGTTTGTTCTGTCAAAAAATTTGTTTATCAAAAAACAAAACCCGAATTTTCAAATGTTATGGGTATAAAGTTGCAATTCTGAAAACCGGTCTTGATTTTAGAGAAGAAAAAGAGATAATTACCTTTTTGAAAGAATTTGCGGATTTTCAGCCGTAAAAAACACGTTAATCCCGAACAAATCCCCTCTTGTTCGGGTCAACTCAAATTAAGGAGCAATACAAAATGAAAAACAAACATGTTGTTTTATCTGTTGTCATTTTCTTTTCTGTGATTGTGATTCTGATTTTGAATCATTCTGTTTTTGCAGTGGAGGGTTATAAAGGACCTATTGATTTGACGGCAACTAAGGATGGTTCGAAAATTTACATTACCCATTTTGATGCCCATGAAATTGCGGTGTTGAACACAGCAGACAATAAAGTAATTCAAACAATCCCTGTCGGAAAAGAACCAACCGGAATTGTTTTGAGTATTGACGAAAAATTTTTTTATGTTACATCAGGCGGTTCTCGCGGATTAGTACAAGCGGTTGATTTGTCAACCGGTAAAGTTGTTTATGAAGTCGCCGCCGGACACACTCCCATGAACCCCGCCGTGACTCCCGACGGTAAAAAACTTTTTGTTTGTAATCGTTTCAGTAACAATGTTAGCGAATATGATCTGCCGGAATTGAAACTTGTCCGGCAGATCAAAGTAATTCGTGAACCGCGCGGTGCTGTTGTTACCAAAGACGGTAAAACTGTTTATGTTTCCAATGCCGTACCGAATGATGTTGCTAATATTCCTGAAAATCCGGAGGCATTGATTGATGTGGCGGCTGAAATTTCTGCGATTGATGTTATTTCTGGAACGGTGAAAAATATTCGGTTGCCGAACGGTAGCGGCAGTATTCACGGAATTTGTATTTCACCGGATGGGCGATATGTTTATCTCACGGAAATTCTGGCGCGGTTTCAAATGCCGACGACCCAACTTGAACGCGGTTGGATGAACACCAATGGAATCAGTATTATCGATACAACGCAACTGAATAATAAACGTTCCGGTTTTGTCAATACGGTTTTACTTGACGATGTTGATCTTGGAGCAGCCAATCCGTGGGGAATTACCACCTCCGCTGATGGTAAACAAATTTATATTGCTGTTGCCGGAACAAGCGAGTTAATTATTGTCGATGCGGAAGCGATGCACAAAAAATTGGCGTCCTTACCGCAGGATGACGCCGAAGCTGCAACTGGTTACACCGGCGGAAGTAGTGCATCCGCAAAAGTTAGCGATGTACCCAATGATTTGGCTTTTCTTGTCGGAATGAAAAAACGTGTTCGGCTTGATGGAAAAGGAGCTCGACCGGTTGTTGCGGTCGGAAATAACATTTATATTGGAATGTATTATAGTGATACACTCCAAAAGGTTGATTTAGTTGCTCTCGGTACACTTAAAGGTACAGAAATCACACTTGGTGTTAAACCAAATCCAAGTAAAGAACGTCTTGGTGAAATTTATTGGAATGATGCGACGCTTTGTTTTCAGTATTGGCAAAGTTGTGCGAGTTGCCATCCTGATGGTCGAATGGACGCTTATAATTGGGATCTTTTAAACGACGGGCTTGGTAATCCGAAAAACGCCAAAAGTTTGCTTTGGTGTGAGAAGTGTCCGCCGGCGATGTGGGAAGGAGTTCGCAAGACGTCCGCCCATTGCACTCGAACCGGATTCCAATTTATTCTTTTCTCCATGCCGGACGAAACGAAATGTCAGGACATTGATGCTTACATTCACGCAATGCAACCTGTTTCGAGTCCTTATCTTGTGGATGGTAAACTGAGTGAACGTGCTGAGCGTGGTAAAAAGATTTTTGAAGATACAAAAATCGGTTGTGTTCAATGTCATCCGGCACCGTTATTTACTGATCAAAAGTTACACGATGTCAATACGAAATGTTATTATGATCGCAAAGGCAGTTTTGACACGCCGACTCTTGTCGAAACATGGCGAACAGCTCCATATCTGCATGACGGTCGTTACACGAATATGAAAGACCTGTTTAAGAAGGGAAAACACGGCGATGTCGAAGGCGATATTGATTCGCTGACCGACGAACAACTTGATGATCTCATCGAATATGTGTTGTCACTGTAAAAAGTTAAAAGGCAGGCAATATTTTTCCCAAATATTGTCTGCCTTTTGATCACTCGCGGTAATTTCACTTTTTTCATGTTTATTTGTGTGATTCAGATAAAAAACACAAAATAAGATTCGTAATCTATCAGTGGAATTTTTTGAGAATTTGTTTACAGTTGGAAATTACAAGGTAAGCAACTGAAAGGTCGCAACGGTGGGTGAAAACGTTTCGGCGAAACGTTGACTACCTTTGGAGTCCATTGGTAAACAAATTGGCGAAGATTCCACTGATAGATTACAAAAATTGGAACAACTTTAATTATGTCAAAGAACAATCATAAACGGAAAAGTAAAACAGCAATTCAACCATCGCAACAGCGAATGTTTCCGATTTTCGTATCTATATTTTTTTAGCGGTGTTGTTTGGGGGTAACCGTTCAGGTCATTTTAACGGTTTTGTTTGATAGTGATAGTTTTGCCAAACATGATAAAATTTTAACAAATCGTCATAATACGTTGATATTTATAGATTTACATCGTTTTTTGTATTTGTTCAATATTTAAATAAACATTAAAAATCAACACAATAAATAAAACGATAATGTCAAATTGAATGTTTGTATTTTTAAAATTTTACAAATACCGTTGTAATTCTTTACAACATAACAAGTTATAAAGCCTAAAAAATAGCCGAATTTCCGTG
>JAITBS010000063.1 GCA_031283515.1 Planctomycetaceae bacterium | reverse complement strand
AAATCCCTGAAAAATATCTCCAACCTGAAACTTCAGGACTCAAACCTGTCGATGTTCAGATTAAAGGTACCAATGTGTTCGATTTCAAATTAGTTACTACACCGTAAAAGTGGTTATTTCCCTTACCATTACAATTTCAGGAATTATTTATTGACATTCGATTCTATTTTGTGTATCATTCCTAAATTGATGTTGATATTATGAATTGTTTGTCAACAGTTAAAAATTTTTTATTCAAGGAGTCCAATTATGAAACCCATATACCGTATTTTTATTATGTGGTTCGTTTTGTTTTGTAGTTTTTTCAATCAGACGGAAATTCAAGCCGCTGAACCGGTGAAAAAGAATGCGGAGGTAATTGTTCTATCCGATAGTTACGATGATGGTTTTGAACCGTATCGGGCAATGGATGGGAATAAGCAAACAATGTGGCATTCCGAATGGCGAACCGCAACTCCCGTATTGCCGCATACTTTAGTGGTCGATTTACAGAATGCTCTGGAACTCAAAGGTTTTATCGTAACTTCAAGGAACGATAATTTTAACGGCGATATTAAGAATTACGAAGTTTTCGTAACCGATAACGCCGATGTTCCGGGCGAACCTGTTGCGGTTGGCGAATTTGTTAAAGGTGACGCTCCGAACAAGAAAACTCCCAACCGTGTTGATTTTTCCGAACCGAAAAAAGGACGGTATTTTATTCTCAAAGTGCTTTCCGGTCACAGCGGCGGATATTACGCCTCCGCAGCAGAACTCGAATTACTTTGCGATTCCGTAACATTCAAAGCGAAAAAAATTACAAAATCCGAAATCGAAATTGAAACGTTACGAAAAGAATTGGGTGATGTCGACACCGAACAACTCGGTGAATTTTTACGGTTGTCACAAAATATCAAAGAAAAAACAAAATTCGATAAAATCGCCGCTGAAACGTTTTTATTCGATTCGTTAATTCTTGACGGTGATCGTGATCCGGTTGATGTGGTTCTGCGCCGAACAACCGCATTGCTTGCCGATTTGAAAACACTTAATCCGGTTTCCGATCTTAATAGTTATGAAAAATCTCTGACGGTGTTAAAAAGTGAAACAGATAAAATTCCCGTCGATCAGAAAAAACAACGGTTTGAATATTTTGTCAAAATTTGTGAATTACGCCGGCAAATTGCGTTTGCGAATCCGTTACTCAATTTCAATGAATTATTGTTTGTCAAAAAACATCGCGGTAAATTCAATCACATGTGTGACCAATATTACGGTGTTAATTTACCGTCCGGCGGCGGAATTTTTGTTCTCTCAAATCCGTTTGGTAAAGACGGCAAAAAACCGGAAATTCGTAATCTCCTTGAAAATTCGGTCGTTCAATCGGGTCGGCTCACCGGAAAAAAACTGGTAACCGGTTCATTTCTTGCACCGGATATTTCATTTAACGCACGAGAATTAGCATTCGCTTATGTTGAATGCGAAGGCGATACGGCGCAACGTTTTCATACCGACCCAAGTAAAGGACATTGGCATGAAGGACGATGTTTTCATATATTTACGTGCAATATTGACGGCAGCGATTTACGGCAAATCACTGACGGAACATGGAATGATTTCGATCCGTGTTGGTTGCCGAATGGTCGAATGGCGTTTATTACGGAACGCCGCGGCGGTTATCTCCGATGCGGTCGGGAATGTCCGACTTATACGTTGTTCGATATGAACCCTGACGGTTCGCAAATTCGTTGTTTGAGTTATCACGAAACCAATGAATGGCAGCCAAGCGTAACTCATGACGGACGAATTTTGTACACTCGTTGGGATTATCCTGATCGTCATGGTTGTACGGCACATCATCCTTGGATTACCACATTGGACGGTCGCGATTCACGGCATGTTCATGGTAATTTTTCACCGCGTAATAAACGTGCAGATATGGAACTTGATTGCCGAATGATTCCTGATTCGCCGAAATTTGTTGCAACTGCGGCTCCGCATCATGGACAGGCTTATGGTTCATTGATTCTCGTTGATCCGCAAGTGGAAGATGACGACGCAATGGCTCCGGTCAAACGTCTCACACCGGAAATTGCCTTTCCCGAAAGTCAAGGCGGTACACAAGTTTACGGAACACCGTTTCCGCTTTCGGAAAAATATTATCTTGCGGTTGCGGATTTTTCGATAACCGCAGATCAAGGTGCGGAATGGCATAACAAAAATTATGCTCGCGGTGATTACGGAATTTATCTTGTGGATGCTTTTGGTAACAAAGAATTGATTTATCGTGATCCGGAAATCGGTTGTAATTCTCCGATTCCGATTTTGCCGAAGCCGACACCGCCTGCTCCTCCGCAACAAATTTCCGCAGATATTGAACCGCAATTTTATCTTGATCCGCTTCGGGATAAAAATAATTTGTTACCCAAATTGTCGCAAGGAACGATTTCGATTGTGAATGTTTATCAGGCGTTGCGTCCGTTTCCTGAAGGGACAAAACTCAAGGAACTCCGTGTTCTCCAACTGATTCCGATGTCGGTTCCGTCGGGCAGACCGCCGCACGAAATTGGTTTCCGTGAACCGACGAGTTCGGATTCGGTTGTTTTGGCACGTTATGTTCTTGGCACGGTTCCCATTGAAGATGACGGCAGTGTTCATTTCACAGTTCCGCCGCGGCGGGAATTGTTGTTACAAGTTCTTGACGAAAACGGACTTGCGGTGCAGTCGATGCGGAGTTCGTTGTACTTACACGACGGCGAAATGCTTTCCTGTAACGGTTGTCATGAGCAAAAAACATCCGCCTCACTCCGCACGGCAACAATTCCGAAAGCGTTTCAGCGTTCACCGTCGCTGTTGAAACCGGATCATCCTGATGCGAATCCGTTTAGTTATCCGCGATTGGTTCAACCGGTGCTGGACAAAAATTGTGTTTCCTGTCACGCCGAAGAACGGGTCAAAGGAACTGCCAATGTTCCGAATCTTGCGAAAGACCCGATCAAGAATAAATGGTATGCTTCGTTCAATGAATTAGTTCCGAAATACGGATTTTATTCTTACGGCGAACCGCTTCGCACAATGCCGGGTAAATTCGGCGCACGAAATTCAAAATTGTACGAAATTCTAAAGAACGGACACTACGATGTTAAACTCACCTCAGAGGAAATGCACCGTTTAACACTTTGGCTTGATTGTGTATCGATTTTCTATGGAGTGTACGAAAAAGAAGGCGGTGAAGCCCAATTACGCGGAGAAATCGTCTATCCGACACTAGAATAATCGAAATAACGGTCTATTTTATACTCATTACACTTGACAATTCGGTTTTCGTTTTTGACAGGATCAACAGTTTGACGGGATCAAAAGAATTGACAGAATTTTGAAATAAAGGACACAAAAATTCTGTTTTTATAAAACCAAATTTTAAAGTGTAATGAGTATAACAGTGTAAAGTATCGTAACGCAAGCGGAACGAATTTTGTATTCTACTGGATGAACCGTTCTTCGCCGCCTTTGCCGGTATGAACCGTCACTTCTCCGGCATCTTCGAGTTTCCGAACAATATCAACAATTTCCTGCTGAATTCGTTCGACATCAGAAGAACGTTGAGGACCAAGATATTCCATTTCTTCCTGCAACATTTTTCCGGCACGTTTGGACATATTACGAAAGATTTTTTCTTTGAGTTCTTCGCTGGCACCTTTGAGAGCCAATGCCCATTGCGAACTTTCAACATGCTTGAGAACTTGTTGAATATCCTGATCCGCCAGTTTCAAAATATCTTCGAACACAAACATGAGTCGCCGGATTTCTTCAACAAGATCAGGATCATCCTGAGCCAGATTTTCCATGATATTCCGCCCTGTTGAACGATCAATAACATTCAGAATTTCCGCAACACTCCCAACACCACCGGCACTTTCCAATTTCTGACTCATCACACTAGACATTCGATTTTCAAGCCCTTTTTCCACTTCTTTGATAATTTCCGGACTGGTCTGTTGCATTGTCGCAATACGCCGAATCACCGCAAGTTGCCGTTCCGGCGGCAAACCGTTAATAATTTCTGCCGCCTGGGCAGGCCGGACATGCGAAACAATTAACGCAATCGTTTGCGGATGTTCATCAACAATAAAAGTCAGCAAGTTTTCACTGTCAACTTTTTGGAGAAAACCAAACGGAATAGCTTCCAGTGAACTCCGAACACCATCAATAATCGCAACACCATCGGCTCCAAGCGCGGCTTCAGCCAATTCCTGCGCAATCCCAAAACCACCAACACTTCCAACAAGTTTAGCGGGATTCGCTTTTGAAAATTCACGGATCACATTTTCCTGCTCTTCCGGTGTTACAAGCCCAATCCGTGAAATTTCCGTCATCACCACCTCAACTTGTTTCGGGTCAAGACGGCTAAGAATTTCTTTAGCTTGATCTTTCGGAATACTAATCAGAAAAACGGCTGCTTTGCGAATATTGTTCTGCGCCATGTTTCACCAAAATACCGGTTTTGAAATAATTTCGTTCACTCCAGCATTTCGTAAATCGATTTTTTCGTTAATTCTCGGAGAATTGATATAAACCGTTATCGTTGAATCGGCAAATTTCCGGCGTAATCTTTGAAGCGATTCTAAAATCTTTGAAAATGGCGAATCATCTGTATCGGCAATAATTTTTCCATCCAGAGAAATCGCCGTGTTTTGAACCCAAAAACTCGTCTCGAATCCTTGTTGACGGTAAAAATCAGCCAGAAATTGATTCATTGCGGAATCGTTTCCCAATGTCTCAAAACGCGAAATAATCAAAGCATTCCGAGAAGAAAGAGGATTATTTTTGCGGTTGTTCGCCGGACAAGATGCTGAAACCGTGTGAAAAATTGCAATTTCGTCGTTTTCCAATGTTCGTGGAAGCGTGAACAACGACGGTTTTCCGTTCCAATACAGGAACAATTGATGTTGGTATTCCTCGTTCCATTGATGGACATAAAATCGGAAACAGCCCTGAAGTGGTCGTCCGGTTCGTAATTCACCCTCTGAAGCAGAACCAAGAAAAAGCAAAATCGGTGCCAATGGCTCCAAAGCAATCAACCGATTAACAACTGCCTGCGAAAACTCACCGGGATAGGATTGAAACAGAATCGAACAGGAATATTCAGAAACCGAATCGGGAATCATCTCCATAATTCCACGATAAATCGAAGTAAATTCAGAACGATGAATAGAACCCAAAATAGGAATAGAACCGGTTTTCAACATATTTAATTAAACTGTTCGCACAAAATATTCCCAACATTCACAAACTGATGTATCGACAATCAGAATTGTTTTTGTTTCTATTCGAGCAGTGATCTTACATTTATAGTGGTCAGCGTTTTTTATGGCAGGCGATATTTCGCCGAAACGTCGCAACGATTGATTTTTCATTTGTGTTGTACGCAGTGAATCCTTCATTTCCGCCCGTCAACAGGGACAAGTCGGCTATTGCCGACCAACCTTTCGGCGAAACATTGACTACCTATTACAGATTCGACGTAAATCTTTTTATAATAGAGACTTACAAAAACATACAAGCGTTGTTCACTACCGGGTTCACTCCGCAAAACGGCGTTGTTCAGCAGGTTCGGGGAATGATGTTAAAGTGTTGATTACAAATAGGTTATGACACATCTCGACACAAAACATGATTAGCAATGTTCATTTTAGAACATTGCTAATGTGTTCAGTGAAGTCAGACAAATGGTATCAGTAACTGATAATTATGACATAACCAAACCGTATTATAGGTGAAAACGTTAGAAATAAAAGTCATTTTTAACAAAAAAACTTTTTGCGAAAGGACACTTCT
>JAITBS010000605.1 GCA_031283515.1 Planctomycetaceae bacterium | reverse complement strand
GTATTATTAGCGTGAAGTTCCAAACGGTAAAGCCCGCCTTCACGCATTTCCGGATCACCGGTAATATACGGCGTTCCTTGCGCAACACATTTTTCATCTTCAATCGTAATTGTTGCACTCTTATTAGTACCGACGTTATAAACCGATTCACCGGATGCAGTTTTTTCGGTTGTACTGATAAGAGTTACAACAACAGTTTCCGATGGTTCATGCAGTGAATCACGGAGCGGATTGATATTAAGAGAGACTTCCGATTGACCCGGTTGGAATGTTACCGAACCGCGATATTTATAAGTGTACGGGTCCCAAGTTAAAGTAATTCCGTTGTAATCCGCATTGGGAATTGACGTACCGGAAATCTCAAAGTAAACCGTAAGCATCTGCGAAAGAGCAGACAAACCGGAACGATAAAATGTAACTCGACCGCTATTCGACGGATTTTCGGACGCAAACGCATCGGCTGCAATAACTGTAACATCCCAACTTTCCTTCACCGTTGGTTCGGGAACCGGTTCGTAAATTTTTGTTGCATCGGTAATTTCAATTGCCGCAACAGAATTTTCGCCGACAGTATAAATTTCATCGGACGGTAACAACGTCAAAATTACTGTTTCCGTCGATTCGGTTAAGGAATCTTTGATAGGCGTAATTTTAATAACAAAATGACGTTGTCCGGCTTGGAATGTAACACTGCCGCGATATTTTTGAGTTACGGAATCGAATGTTGTCGTAATACCTGTTTCGTTAAAACCGGTATAGTCGGTACTCAACGTTGCCGTACCGGAAATTTCAAAATGTACGGTAATTTCCTGACTGAGATCACTGGTTGTGGAACGGGAGATTGTTAATTCCGCCGTATTCTGACCGTTTTCCGATGCGTAAGGATCGGTTGCGGTAACAGTAATCACCGGTTTGGCGGTGACGACCGGTTTCGGAGCGTCCGGATCGATAATCGAAACAGAATCTTCAATCCGAACAGACGCACTCGATTCATTACCGACACGATAAAGCGGATCATTGTCGTCATCTGTGTCCGTTGTCGGCAACAGTGTTAAGATAACCGTTTCGGTACTTTCGCGTTCGCCGTCAGTTACGGGAATAATATTCAGTACATATTTTGTCTGATTGGATTGGAACGTGATAAACCCGCGCCAAGTTTGTGTTGCGTAATCATACACGGCGTTAAGACCGTTGTAATCCGTATTGAATGTTGCTGTACCGGAAATCGTAAAGCCGACAACAAGCGGTAACGATAAATCTCCGCCGGAACGGACAACCGTAAACTCACCGGTATTCGCGGAATTTTCGGACGCAAAAGCGTCTGTTGCGGAAACGGTAACTTGAGTAATCGTCTTTTCGACAACACCCGGTTCGGTGCCCGGATCAACAGGTTCCGTTTTATCCTCAATCTGAACAACAGCGGAATTGGCGGACGAAATCGTGTAACGAGGCTGTCCCAACTCATCGGTTTCATTCGACGGCAACAATGTTAAAATTATCGTTTCCGTTCCTTCCGTTAAATCGTCAAGCAATGGTGTTACGGTAAGAACATAATGAGATTGACCCGCCGGAATCGTAACACTTCCGATCCATGTTTGTGTTTCGGAATCATACGTTGCGTTAATTCCTTCGTAGTCCAGATTAAGTGTTGACGTACCGGAAATAGAAAAATGTACCGTTAATGATTGACTCAAATCACTTTGACCGGCTCTCGCAATTGTGAATTCACCAGTGTTCCGACCATTTTCCGAAGCGTAAGGATCGGTTGCAATCACGCCAACACGAGGTGATTCTTGTACAGGATTTTCAATTCCGACATCAAGAATGGTTGACGTAACATTTGTGTTCCCTTCGACAACATAACCGGAACCATTGAGAATTGTAAGTGAAACGGTTTCGTCATTTTCCAAAACCGTATCGGTTAATGTGTAAATCGGCAAGTCAACATATTCCTGACCATCGGCAAACGTCACAAGAATTGTTTTCGTTACCTGATCGAAAATACCGCCGAACTTGAAATCGGTATCGAGTTGAGCGGTGGAGATATTATCGTTATATTTTAATTGGACATTAAGCGTTCCGGCGGTGTTGTCACGATAAATCCGTGTGCGTGCCGTCAATCCTTCCGACGCATCCTCTGTTTCGCCAAGCCACACTTTCGTTATTTCGTCTGGATCGGTAATCGCAACAGTAATATCCAAGTCGCCGAGAATAAAATAACTGCTTGCCGAATTCGGATCACCTTGATGCAAACGAATCAGAATCTTTTTGTCCGGTTCGACAAGATTATCGTTAATTAATTTAATCGGAATATCGACAAACTCTTCACCGATACCAAACTGAACCGTTCCGACATTCGAACCGTACAACATCCCCGCAAAGGCTTCAAAATCTGTTCCCAAAATTGCGGTACTTGCGTTTTTATCATATTCAAATGTTATTGTGAGCGGCTTGTCGGTCTGGTCGCGATGCAACCGGATAAGAATATCCTGTTCACCTTCGATGCCGTGTTGAATTGTTTCGACACGGATATTCGTCGGACGGTCATTATCTTTAATCGCAACAATTGCTTCAAAATTTTCGTCCAATTCATAATTACCGTTACCGGTTGTCAACACGATTCGAACGGTCTTATCTGTTTCAATTAAATTGTCGTCGAAAACAGTAATCGGAATGTAAACGGAACTTTCACCGGCTTTGAATGTAAACGTACCGAAATTCGAACCGGATTTCATACCGGGCAACTGTGCGAAGTCATCACCCATGATTGCGGTACTTCCGGCTGGATCGAAAATATAATTGAACGTTAATTCCGTCCGTGAATTATCACGGTCAACACGAACATATCCCTGTTCACCGCCTTCGGTAGCATTTTTGATTTCGCCGATACGCAATGTCGTTTTGACATCATCGTCAAAGATGGACACTTCAATCGTGTTACGGGATTCGTCAATATCATAGATGGTGTTGACACCGCCGACTGTTTCGTCGCCCGGAATAAGTGTAATCGAAACGGTATGAGTTCCGTCAAGCAATGAGTTATCAATCACACGAATCGGAATATCAACATAATACGCACCTTTGGCAAACGTAATAAATCCCGTTTCGGTATTCAACGCACTCATTCCTGGCGGGAACTCATAATCTTGTCCCAAAATTCCGGTGGACGTGTTGTTGATACGATAACTAATCCGTAACGCATTCGTCGCATCACTCCGCCAAACACGGGCATAACCGTTTTCCTGACCTTCTGTCGCATCCTGTTTCGTCTCAAACCAAACCTGCGGCTTGACATCGTTGTCGTAAATGTTCAGTGTTGCTGTATCGTATCCCAATTTAATATCATAATCAGGTAACAGAGGTTCAAAAGAACTACAACCATAATAATAACAGCAACCGTAATAACAACCATAATCAGAGTTATTTTCAGGTGCGGGAAGAATTTTAAGAACAACAGTTTCTGAGTTTTCAACCAAAGAATCATCAAGAGCAGTAACTGGAATACGAACAGTATCTTGTCCACTTTCAAATGTAATAAGAATAGAGACCGATTGTAGATTAGTATTAAAAGGATTATTAAAATCCTCACCTAGTATTGCTGTACCAAGTTTTTTATCAAAACGGAGCCGGACAGTAAGGTCGTTTGCCGTATTATCACGCCGAAGTAAAAATATACCCGAATCACCACCCTCGATGACATCTTTTTCTGTTTCAAGCCAAACAGTTGTTGCGTCATTATCATCAATGAGAACTGTTGCTGTAGATTTTTGAGTATCAACAATATAAGCAATGGATCCGCTGGTTCCAATACCGGGACCTACTAATGTTACATAAATCTGTTCCGTTCCTTCTACTTTAATATCCTCAATCAATTTAATGGGAATCCTAGCATATTTTTCACCTCGACCAAACGTAACATATCCACGATTACTTCCTTCAGAAGTTCCCGGCAAGAAATCAAAATCCTGACCGTTCTTTGCCCAGCCAAGTGTATAATGATACCCTATGTTACGATAATCAATATCAAAAGAAACTGTAATCTCTTTTTCCGTATTATCTCGTTCCAGAATAATGTAACCGTCTGTATTATTTTCCGTTGCATTTTGAATTTGATTGATCCAAACATTCACGGGAGTATCATTGTCTTCAATAACAATCGTTTTGTTACTCTGGGAAGCATCAATGAAATAAGAAACTCCTTGACTGTAAGAACAACCATAATTGCAACCATAACTGCCGTCACTTCCATCAGCATGAATCAACGTCAGACGAATTGATTCCGTTCCTTCATAGAGGTCATCGTCAATGATCGTAAACGGAATATCGACATAATAGATGCCTTTTTCAAACACAATAGAACCACGAGTTCCATTGCTGACGATACCGGATTGAGTGAAATCCAATCCATTTTTAGCCCATCCTTGATTATTGTTCGAATATCCGGCATTAAGATAATCCAAATTATAGTACAATTCAAGGCGGCGATAAGCATTGTCCCGATAAACACGAATCACTCCGTCTTGCGAACCTTCGATACCGTTTTGTGTTTCACCAAGCCACACATTAATCGTTTCTTCATCGTCATAAAGTGTAAGAATCGTCGATTTAGAATCGTTCAATAAATAGGATGCTTGATGAGGATTCGGCTGAATAAGCGTAAACCCAATTTTTTCATTCCCTTCAATGTAAATGTCCTCTGTAACTTTGATCGGAATTTTTAGAGTCTCTTCACCATCAGCAAAATCAACATAACCACGATTATTCCAGTATTCTGTATTGGGAAGAAAATCAAAATCTGTGCCATTTTTTGCCCACCCCTCATAAGAATAATAACAGTAACCACTATTTTGTTCCGCTAAATCAAACCAGACTCGAAGTGTTCCAGTAGCATGACTGCGTTTGAGGACGATGTAGGGTTCTTCACCATTTTCCGTACCATGACTCGATTCTGCAATCCAAACCGTTTTAGGAATCTCATCATCAATGAGTGAAATGGTTGCTGACGATTCCGTTCCTAAATAATACGAAATTTCAGAATAACAACCATAGTAACAACCATTATACTGTTGTAAGGTCAGACCGATTTGTTCCGGTCCCTCAATCCAATCATCTTGTTTCGGTTCTATAAAAATTTTAGCATGTCGTTCACCAATACCAAACGTAACTTCGCCAACGTTATCGTACTCATTTGTACCAGGAAGCCATGAAAAGTCAGTACCATTCTTTGACCAACCAACATTATTTGTGTAATAATAACCGCTGTTGTATGAATTTAATTGATAAAAAACAACTAATTCCGAATCAAAATTATCTCGTTCCAGTTCAATAAACCCACTCTCGCCACCTTCAGTTGCATCTTTTACCGATGAAACCCAAACGGTTGTCGGAATGGTCATATCTTTGATTGTCAATAAAACCGAAGAAGGTTTCGAGGAATCAATCGTATAAGATGTATTTGACACAACACCTGTCCAATCGCCCCAATAATTATTACTTGAAATCAAACGCAGAGATAATTGTTCATCACCTTCAATAAAGGTATCTTTTTTAACATTCAACTCAATATTGGCGTATTTTTCACCATTCTGAAATTCAACATGACCTTGATAAGACCAAGAATTGGTGCCCGGCAGAAAATCAAAATCCTGACCATTCTTAGCCCAACCGGAGTAAGAATCATAATAACAGGCACTGTTGCGGTAATCTATTTCAAAAAATGTACTTAAATCGCCTTGAACATCGTCACGTTCCAAACGAATATAAGCGGTCTGCCCTTCTTCAACGATGTCAGGTGACGAAACGATACTAATGCCTGACAACATTTCTTTAGCTTCCAACGTTTCTATCTGGAGTGAACGTTTTCGTGAATAATCAGTTTTCAAATTCAGAAAACTTCGAAACGTTTCAACAAGAACACGCCAAAATGTTTTTTTCATAGACATGATCAACTCCTTATAAAATATTGTTTGTAGTAACTATTAAATTATTGATACATCAAATAAATTGATGACACGTTCAAAAAAATGTTCATACTCTCTAATAAATGATTTTGTATCAAAAATTGCTTCTTTTCTTTCGGCAATTGTTTGTCGAATCGTTGCATTATAATCAGTATCTGTTCCGATCCGGACAGCAAGATTGATATAATTTTCCTCATTGTCAGTGATAAACGGTTCCATGTTCATCATTCGGTATAAACCTGATGTGTAACGTTGTACCAACAATGTTCCTTGTTGCGTTACAATGGGAACATTGTATTCCAACGCATCGTGTGCCGTCAAATCACCTGCATAAACAGGAGAATCCAAGACACAAGTTACAACAGAATAAAATTTACGATATTGTTCATGAGAAAGAAGCGGAAACAATATTACTCGCCGAAACAAATACTCTCCAAGATTTTGACGAATTCGTTCTGAAAAGACCTTCGCAAGTTGTAGGTGATTACCTGTTAACAAAATAAGATATCCCGTCTGATCTCGTTCTAATATTTGTTTCAAATACAAATCAAAACGGGGATGGTATTTTGCCAAACGGTGCGGACAAAAGTACAAAGAACCTTTTTCGGGAAGATGAAGTTGCTGTCGTGTCACTGAATCAGTAGGCTCCGAAACATACCCTGTTGGATAAGAATCGAGAAAAATTAAACGTTCCGTGTAATACTTCTGTAATTCAGATGTTTCAAGAAATGAGGAGGAGAGATAATAATCAATAGTAGGGATACCGCTCGTACCATGTGAACCCAATGATGTACATTGAATCGGAGCGAGTTTAGCAAAGGGAAGAAAATAATCAAAAGGACAACCGCCTGCTTTCCAATGATAGATAAGATCACATTGGGCATCACGGATTCTTATTACACTATCATCAAACCGGTCATTAAGTCCAAGCCAAATAATATCGTTACGTCCTATCAAATTTCTGCAAGAATTTTGAACCGACAACGGAGAAATAAAAACTATTTCAAATTTGTCCGGATTGAGTTTTTGGAGAAGTGATTGATATACACGAAGAAAACCACGATGATGACCTGCCATCGTAACAAACCCAATTCGAATACGGGTACGATTTCGCATGGTAGTTTTTAATTTCGGTCGATCATGCGGAAATCCTTTCGTAAATATTTGTGCAAATTTTTCTTTAATTGAACGACAATCATTACCATGATGCGGCAAATTGAAAGAAGGAGTAAAACCATCAAATGGAAGCCGCCGCCAATCAATCGCAATATTACTTTGCAAAGCAAGATCAAGACCATGATCCAGTTGTTGCCAATAGCGAATAATTGACTCCTCATTAGGCATCACGGTTGGACAAAATCCTAAAGACTTCCAACGCCAAAGTTCCTGACCGCCTGGTAATGAAGCTGCTTGATGAAAAGCACGATTGGCTTCATAGAATTGTTCCTGAACAAAAAATTGATTCCCTTGCTGAAATAAATTTTCAAGAAGACTCTGAGAAGAAATAAGACCAGGTAGCGATTCAAAAGTTGTTTTTAACCCCTCTGTTTTATTTTGATTTAAACGAAGTTGCTCAAGATTGGCACGGGCATCCGCATAATGTGGATCAAGTTCAAGAGCTTTTTGAAACGCAGATATGGCTTCATCTGTTTTTCCAATTTCTAAGAGAATCACACCATAATTGTTATAAAAAATCGATTTAGAATTTTCAAGACGAATTGATTTTTCAACATATTGTAACGATTCTTCGTAACGACCTTGTTTATGAAAGATAGTGCCGAGAAAATGCCATGCCCCTGCGTGGGAGAGATTTTCGGACAAAATCTGACGATAAAGATATTCCGCACCTGCTAAATCTCCGGCACGATGTTTCGTTAATGCATTCTGATAACGATTATCAACATGAGAAGGAATCGTCGGTGTTGATTTTGTTACCAATAATGAATGAGACGGTTTTTTCATTTCAATCGAAACCATATCAAACCTCCGGGGGGAAAGATGATATCGAATGTTAAACATTCATCAATAATAAAAGGTAACTTCCCTGTTTGAAAAACCATCCTTGAAATATTTAATCACACAAATACTCGTGCAACTAACATGCCAAATCAATAACAATAAAAATATAAAAATTAATCTTGTTATTTTAACATATTGGAAAATAAGGAGTTATAACTATCTCATACAACCAAAATATTTCAATAAAATCACTACTAATAATAAATTGTATCCGTCAAATATCACGGATTTTTTGTCAATGCCCGTTAAATATAACGGATGTCGCCGTTAAATATCACAGCAAACAAATTATTGAATACAATATTATTCTCTCTTGACAGTAATTGGATTTCAGTACATAATAACATTTTGGACAATAATAGAACTTCCTTTTTTCTCCTTACCCAATAAACTTGTTATGTATAAACTAATTGTTTTTGTAACATGCCAACGCACCGGGTCCAGTATTTCGGCTGAAATCTTTTATCGTCACGGTATGTCTCTTGGTCCCTTTTCCTTCTTTCAAGCAACACCGGAAAAACCATTGGGACTTTGTGAGGCAATACCGATCTTTCAAATTGATCACACCCTTCATCGAATTATTTATGGTTTTGATGAAGATTCGATTCATTACAAACTTGCCGGTCAAATAATGAAAAATCGGGAACGGCTACGTCCGACCATTAGTCAAATCAAACCCGATTTAATTGAACACGGTAAACAAGTTATTCAATCTCTTATTGAAACATCATCAATTTCGGGATTCAAACATCCGGCATCATCTTTGTTTTGGTTTTTTTGGAGTAACATTTTCTCACAACTTCCAAACTTGGATGTTTATCCGATTTTTTTGCTCCGACCACCAAGTGGTATTGCAGCAAGTTACGCACGGAGAGCCGATAAACCGGAATTTCAAAACGCAATGTTTGATCTGGTCGAAATTTATCTACTCCGAATGTTGGAAATTTATCGTAACTGGAAAGGACAAAAAAGTATTATTCGATTTACAGACGAAAACTATCAAAATGATCTACAAACAGCAATGATAAATTGTGGTTTAAAATGGAATAAGGAAATTTACAAACAATATTATCACCCTTCTGTAACTGTAGAAATTAATGAACATGTCAATCATCCGGTTCAAGGATTGTATGAACATTGGTTATCGTACTGTTCTACAAAGTAAACTAGAATACAAGTATCAGCGATGTTAAAACATTACACTAAGTTTTGAACATCACTGATACTGAGAGTAGGGAAAGATTAAAGGATGCATATTACAAAGTTAAACTCTAAAAGTGAAACTTCCTTGAGGTTTCAAAACGGCATCCATTCCGTCAGATACAAAAACATTTATTTTATTTAAAAATTCGGGTCAAACCCTATAATTAAAATATTGAGTTTATTCACTAATGCAAAGCAATATGTAAAAACCTGAACAAAACTAAGCATAGTCAATATTATAATCAATCTCTCAATCATGTCAAGCAAAAAAATCCTCACCCCCAAATTTTTTTTATCCGCCCTGAATCTTTTATACTAAGGTTATGCAATATCCTATTGCTATAATTAAGTTTACATCTTTTAGAAACGATAAACAATGTAGGCAAAAAAATTTGAAAATTTTTTTCTTTACAGTTGGTTTATTTGAAAAATTGAGTCGAGATATTTTTATTGAGGTATGTTTGAAAGGTTAAGTTTTGACTAATCTTTCCAATAACCCAAGTGTCATCTAAATTCATTTTATCAAAAAAAGGAATTATTCCTAGTGTAAGTTTATTGCGGATAATTATAATCCGCTCCCAAATCTTATTCAAGTGCCCCTTCAAGACTTTACCCAAAAATCTGACGCTCTGCCCGCATACTTATCATTTCATATTATAAATTATTTAATTCTATCTTATTGATATAAAAGAGTTTATGTTTTTTATTTAATATCAATAATTTAGTGAAAATAATAGCCCAAAATTTTTTATTTTTTTACTGGATATCTGGGCAATAGGAAAGTCAAGAAGTTTTTTCTATCTGTCATTGGTGTAGTGATGTGTTATTAATACTGAAATATTAACGACTCACGCTAATTGTGATGATTTCTATTAAAACGCTTTCTGATACCAATAGTATCATAGACATTTTTTTCTGTTCCATTTGCATATAATTATAACTTGAAATGTTAAGAAAATATTAAGATTGTGTTAAGATTGCGCTAAGTTTTAGATTTTTTTCTCCTGCTTATGGTGCAGTTAGTAACATAGACAATTCACCGCGATTGTTCACAGTAAATACTGTATGGCTATTTTATAAAAAACTGAATTTTCAAAGAGAGAGATGTTCCTTCCGTTTCGTCACAAGATAAATTTTCTGTGATCCATTCCCAAAATCCTGTA
>JAITBS010000428.1 GCA_031283515.1 Planctomycetaceae bacterium | reverse complement strand
ACCGACCTCATTTTCACCTAATTTAAACAACAAAACAACCTCAGTAGCCAATAGACACCACACACCTCAACCTCATTACCTCATTGTTTTCCGTGTGAATGAGGTAATGAGGTTGTTGTTTTATGATCTCTTTTGCTACTGAGGTTGTTTTGTTATGGAGTTGTACACGGTTGGTTTTTCATTTCCGTCCGTCAACAGGGACAAGTCGGCGAGTACGCCGTATTGTATTGTTTAAAACGTTTCGGCAAAACGTCGCAAACCTTTTATTTACCTAAATTAACACTTCACCCTGTCAACAATTAGGAAATTTTCAACAATATTGATAAAACAAACAGCAATATTTTTCCTGCTCTGTTGACGCATTTATTATGACCGCTACAATAGTTACGATTCTATTTCATGCCCCGATTGAAATCGGTGTAAGCACATTTAACATCTCTAACATAGATTAAGAGGCAACCTATTATGGCAAAGTACGTTTATAGTTTTGGTAAAGATGGAACCGACGGCGATGCAACAATGAGAAATCTGCTCGGCGGAAAAGGAGCGAATTTGGCTGAAATGGCTAAAATCGGTTTACCAGTTCCATCCGGTTTTACCATTACCACAGAAGTTTGTACCTATTTTTACGATCATGGCCGATCTTATCCTCCTGAACTTCAGGAACAGGTTAGTGACGCTATGAAAAAAATTGAAATCACTATGAACAAAACGTTCGGTGATACCAAGAATTTACCGCTGCTTGTTTCCTGTCGTTCTGGTGCGCGAGAATCCATGCCGGGAATGATGGATACAGTTCTCAATATCGGTCTGAATGACAAAACGGTCGAAGTTCTCGCTGCAAAATCCGGTGATCCGCGTTTTGCATGGGACTGCTATCGGCGCTTTGTCCAGATGTACGGCGACGTCGTTCTTGAAATGAAACCGAAAAGTAAAACGGATATCGACCCGTTTGAAGAACTTCTCGAAAAGAAAAAAGAAAAAGCCGGCGTCAAACTTGACTCCGAACTTAAACAGGAAGATCTTAAAGAACTTGTCAAAGAGTTCAAAGCCGCTGTGAAAAAACAAACCGGTAAAGATTTTCCAGATGATCCGATGGAACAGGTTTGGGGCGGAATTAGTGCAGTGTTTGGGTCATGGATGAACGACCGAGCCATCGTTTATCGCCGCACTTACGGTATTCCTCACGAGTGGGGGACGGCAGTGAATGTACAGGCAATGGTCTTTGGTAATATGGGCGATGACTGTGCAACAGGTGTTGCGTTAACTCGAAACGGAGCTACCGGAGTTCCGGGTATTACCGGCGATTATCTTATTAACGCTCAAGGGGAAGATGTTGTTGCCGGTATTCGGCTTCCCAAAAAGATTGAGGATTCGCTCAAAAAAGATATGCCGAAAGTTTGGACTCAGTTCGCCGATGTCGCGATGAAACTGGAACATCATTATCGTGATATTCAGGATATTGAGTTCACAATTGAACGTCAAAATCTCTGGATGCTTCAAACCCGTAATGCCAAACGAACCGGTTTTGCAGCAGTTCGTGCAGCGGTGGATATGGTCAACGAAGGACTTATCACACCGGCAGAAGCGATTGCTCGGATTCCCGCCAACGATGTTACACAACTCCTGCAACCGATTTTCAGCGGAACTGGTTTGAAAGGAAAAACGTCGATAGCGAAAGGGATTGCTGCCGGTCCTGGAGCAGCAACCGGACAAATTTGTTTCCAACCCGATGATGCCGAAGCGATTTGGCAAAAAGACAACAACGCCAAAATTGTTCTTGTCCGGCGTGAAACAACACCGGAAGATTTACGTGGTATGAAGGTTGCGCAAGGGATTCTGACTTCATTCGGAGGAGCGGCTTCTCATGCTGCTCTGGTAAGTCGTCAAATGGGAAAGGCTTGTGTTTGCGGTTGCGATGGAATTGTGATCGACTACAAAGCCGAAACAATGACGGTTGGTACAAAGGTATTCAAAAAAGGTGATTGGATATCTGTTGACGGTTTTACCGGCAATGTTTATGAAGGTCAGGTTCCGACTTCGCCGTCTGAAATTCTGCAAGTGCTGTTTGAAAAAACACTTAAACCTCAAGATGCTCCGTTGTATCAATCTTTTCAGCAATTGATGAGTTGGTCTGATCGTTACCGTAAACTCGGTATTCGCACCAATGCGGATAATCCCAAAGAAGCGGAACGAGCGATTGCTTTGGGAGCGGAGGGAATTGGTTTGACCCGAACAGAACACATGTTTTTTGATCGGATTGATGATTTCCGCCGGATGATTCTTTCGGAAACAGTTGAAGAACGGGAAAAGGCACTTGGACCGTTGCTCAAATATCAACGGGAAGATTTTGAAGGTATTTTCCGCACCATGAATGGTCGTCCGGTAACGGTTCGGCTTCTTGATCCGCCGCTCCATGAATTTGTGCCGCATGAAGCTAAGGAGCAGGAAGAACTTGGTAAAAAAATTGGTATTAAAAAGGAAAAGATTGCGGAACGGGTACATGAGCTTGCCGAGTCGAATCCGATGCTTGGTCATCGAGGTTGTCGTCTGGGCATTGTGTATCCTGAAATCACACGAATGCAGGCGCGTGCAATTTGTGAGGCTGCGGTCAATGTGATGAAGGAAGGAATTGATGTTCATCCTGAAATTATGATTCCGTTGGTGGGAAACATCACGGAATTTCGGAATCAGGAAAAGATTATTCGTGAAACTGCTGCGAATGTATTTAAAGAAAAGGGTGTAACGGTTGATTATTTGGTTGGAACGATGATTGAAATTCCGCGTGCTGCCGTAACTGCTGATGAGATTGCGAAAGGTGCGGAGTTTTTCAGTTTTGGTACCAACGACTTAACACAAACAGGACTTGGTATTAGCCGTGATGATTACGGGGCGTTCATCAACCAATATCAGGAACTGGACATTTTCCCTGCGGATCCATTCCAGACGTTGGATCAAGATGGAGTTGGTCGGCTCATCAAGATTGCAATTGCCGGCGGTCGGGAAACACGTTCCGACATTAAGTTGGGTATTTGCGGTGAACACGGAGGCGATCCTGCTTCGGTGAAATTCTGCCACAAAGTCGGTTTGAATTACGTGAGTTGTTCTCCGCTTCGCTTACCGGTTGCCCGACTTGCAGCTGCTCAAGCCGCGATTCAGGAAAAGAAAGAAAAAGCTGCTGCAAAGAAATAGGAAACTATTCAGCACAGGCTGATACACCATTAAGTTACTGTTTTCTCAACAGCAACATCAACACGGCAACCAACCAAAAATCGGTTGCCGTGTTATTGTTATGTGTTTCCTCATTCTGAGATAGTCATTGCGCTTTAAAATTCGATGTTAGAAGAGTGAATTTTTATGTCTTTTAGCACACGGGAGTATTCCCATTCCGTGCCGGTTTTGGGTATCTCTTCCGTCGTGATCTTCTTTGACGGTAAGCGGCATTTCGCCGAAATATCGCCTAACCTCAATAAAATCAAGGGATAAAGATCTTGTCAAAATCAGTTTATCCTGTCAAAAAACGGCAATCGAATTGTCAAGTGTGATGAGTATATGATTTTGCTGTTATTGTTCACAGATATTGTTGAGAAGTACGAAACCTACGAGTCGGCAGATTACGTAGATTATACAGATAAACACGTTTGGCGTTTGCCATTGCCAAAATCTGACCGCCTCACTGGAATATAAACTTTAAACAAAGACCATTGACGATTTTCCGATTGTTTATTAAAATAACATCTTCATTATTAGCGATTTGATAATTTAGTTTGATCATTGGAGAGTCGCCATGAAGCGATCTCTTTTGGATGGGTGCCCGAGTGGTCTAAGGGACCGGTCTTGAAAACCGGCGAGTCGCAAGGCTCCGGGGGTTCGAATCCCTCCTCATCCGCTAAACTAAAAATGATCCGTTTTAATCGTCCGCAGATTACGGAGATTTTTTTAAAAGTTTGTTGAAATTGAATAGAATTTCCGTATTTTTAGTCTGTTCCTTTTTCGTCTGTTTTGTTATTTTTCTGTTTCGTAATTCTCAAAAAATAATCTGCGAAAATCTGCGGACTAAATATCTGTGAATAACCATCGTTGATCTTAATTTATACCTCTTGGGAATCTCTAAAAATTAATTTTAACCACAGAGAACACAGAGAA
>JAITBS010000414.1 GCA_031283515.1 Planctomycetaceae bacterium | reverse complement strand
ATTATATTTTGAACATGTGATGCACCACTTTGGTCGGTGGGAATGAGCCTATTTTTACAACCGTGTCGCTCCTGATCTAAGAGCGATATTCTGTTGCCGTTTCTCGGCGTTGCGTTTTTCCCACTTTAGCAAAAGCAGATTATTTGTTATGTAATCTGTTAAAATCTTTACTTTTTTCATAGGAGAAAAAATATGAAAAAAACATTACGTTTCGGATTTACTCTTGTTGAGCTGTTAGTTGTCATTGCGATTATCGGTGCGTTAATTGCGTTATTGTTACCAGCCGTCCAAGCCGCAAGGGAAGCCGCAAGACGGATGTCATGTACCAATAAACTAAAACAACTGGCTATTGGTACACACAACTATCACGACGTGATCGGTTGTTTCCCACCCGGTGCTGTTTCAAATAGTACCGCAGATACACTTAGTACGGCAAACTTGATCAATGGAAACTGGGGCATTGCGTTGCTTCCTTACATTGAACAACAAAGTGTGTACGATACTTATCAAAGTACAAAAACTCCCATTACCAACACTTCACCCACAGGAGTCGCCAATGGAACTCCAAACAATTTAGCGATTGCTAAAACGATTATGCTTCCCTATGTTTGTCCAAGTGATCAGTATGCCAATCTTTTGGTCACTCCACCCTCATTATCCGTAACAGTCATTACGACATCCTATCGAGGTATTGGAGGAAGTATGGTGTCCGCTACCGATAGTGCTGTTTCGGCTAATGAGGCTGGATGGCATGAACGGTTTGGTCTTCTAACTTCCTACAAAAAATATCGTGGCATTTTTCATTTTGTAGGAACAAGTAGTAGTTACGGTAGTATCGGGTGTGAAAATTTTTCATCAATCCTTGACGGAACTTCAAATTGTTTGTTGTTCACCGAACACCACAATAATCAGGAATATCCGGCACGCGGAACAATGTGGCTTGGTAATCCCGGATGTTTTATTTCATCCGTTCACCGCACCAGCAGCATATTGATGCAAACCCATAAAATTCAACCTTGTATTGATGCCGGTTTTGCACAATATGTTTGTGCGATTGGAACAGGTTCATGGCATTCGGGAGGAGTTAATTCCGCATTGGGAGATGGTTCCGTCCGATTTACCTCTTTCACAACAAATGTCGAACTTTGGGCAGACTACGCACGAATTGATAGCGGTGTCTCAAAACCGGGATTATAGGAGATAAACTCATGAAACAACACTTTTTAATTTTCCTATTGTTCCTGATTATTGTTACCGGATGTGAACAAAAAACGGTTTCTGTTTCAGGAACAGTAACCTATCAAGGCAAACCAGCCCCAGATATTGCGGTTTGTTTCGAACATGATTCAAGTAATATCGATCCGGGGCCGGCTGCCATTGGAAAAACAGACCAAACAGGAAAATATACGTTGCGCTTGATGAATAATTCAAAAACAACCGGTATTCTTCCCGGTCAATATCGAGTCTTCCTTCGTTGGGTTGATCCGAACATGGATCAGACATCAAATGAGGACAAACCGAAACTTAATCCGTCGCCTTATCCTAACATAGTACCCGTTTATCAAGGTGAAGGTGTTGTAAGAGTTGTTCCGGAAAATGGAAAAACTTTTACTTTTGACTTTCAACTCGACAAAACGGATTGAACCTTAACAACCTTACGCAACAGTAAAATTGTAACATATATCATGCTTTTTTCTGTTGACAAAAGAAAATATCGGACTAAACTTATCAAAATGTGTGAAAAATTACATTTTTTCTTTAATTTTTTACTACCCTTTAATCCTGAAAGGAAAACAACCATGTTACAGAAAACTTTATTAGTCACGTTATTAAGTTTTTCATTGGTGATGTTATCGTTATCGGCGGAGACAACGCCGGGTCAACAAAATGCTCGTAAAGCTCCCGATTTGGTCAACAACGGCGTGATGTACCAAATTCATGCACGCGCTTTTACCAAAGAAGGAACACTTCCGGCAGCAACCGTAAAACTTCCCGATCTTGCTCGATTGGGAATCACAATTGTTTATCTTTGTCCTATTTTTGTTGCGGATGACGATGAGCGTCAGGAATTTTGGAGTCCGCGCCAGAAAAAATCCGGTATGAACAACCCCAAAAATCCGTACCGAATGAAGGATTACTACAATATCGATCCCGAATACGGAACCAATGACGATTTGAAACAATTCGTCAAAACGGCTCATCAATTGAAAATGCGGGTTTTGTTGGATTTGGTGTATCTTCATTGCGGTCCTACAGCCGTGTTTATCAAAGATCATCCCGATTTTTTGAAACACAATAAAGATGGAAAAATTATCAATGCTTCATGGGGATTTCCCGCATTGAATTTCGACAATCCAGAATTGCGGGAATATCTTTGGAAAAACATGGAATATTGGGTACGTGATTTTGATGTTGACGGATTCCGTGTCGATGTTGCCGATGGTACTCCGCTTGATTTTTGGGTCGAAGGACGTAAACGAATAGAAAAAATTCGTTCCGATATTGCTCTACTCGCAGAAGGCGCCCGTCCAGAAAATCAACTTTATGCGTATGATATGAATTATGGTTTTCCCATTGAACCTGTTATTCGTAACGTTATGGACGGCAAAAAACCTGCAAGCGAACTCGCTAAAACAAAAATCACACAAGCCGCAAAACAACCCAAAGGCGGACGATTTACACATTATATTGATAATCACGATATTGCTAATGATGATTACGAAAAACGTCGCGAACATCGTTGGGGACAGGATGGAGTGGAAGCGGCTCTGGTTGCCTGTTTTACTTTTGACGGTGTGCCGATGCTTTACAACGGTCAGGAAATCGCCGATAAATCCCGTCACAGCATTTTTGCCAACCTCCCAATTGACTGGTCAAAAACCAACTCGAAAGAAGGACAAGACCGTTTTACTTTTTGTCAGAATATTATCAAACTCCGTAAATCATCTCCGGCACTTTGTGCGTTGGGAAAAATCAATTTTGTTGATAATGATCACCCCGAAGAAATTCTTTCTTTTGAACGAACATTCGAAAATGAAAAAATTCTTGTCGTGATCAATTTTCGTAAAAAACCTGTTACCGTTAATGTTCAGTCGGAATTTGTTCCTTTGCAAGAGTTGCTGAGTAAAGGTAAACTCATTACCAATGAGAAAAATAAAAATCCTTCGTTTGAACTTCCCGAATACGGTTGGTTTATTGGTAAAGTTCAACCTTAATTTGTAACCATTTATATAAAATTTACGTAATGTTTCAACGGAGTTTTCGTTTTTCGATCTTAAACTCCGCTGAAATAACTGCCTGTTTTTATTAACCATAGAGAACACAGAGTTCACTGAGATGGAATTTTTTAGAATACGAAACAAACGAAAATTGTAACTATTCACAATAACAATCAAAAGGTAGGCGATATTTTACCGTAACATCAATGTAATCTTTCGGCGAAAGATCATTTACCTTTTGAATTTTAGGTTTTTAATTAAACATTTTCAATAAATTTTTAATCATGAAAAATTTTGTATTACATTTATTATTTTTACCGGCGGTATTATATTTTTTCGCAACATTATTTTCGCAACAACCGCAACCGGTAAACGATGCCGAATAATCCGAATAAAACTATGTTGCCGGATATTTGAAACGCCGGCGTTTTATCCCTAACCCCAAGTGAGGTCATCATGAAAAAATCTTTAGTTCTGTTTGTGTTGTTACTAACGTTGTTTGTAATATTTGCTTCATTTATTACAA
>JAITBS010000384.1 GCA_031283515.1 Planctomycetaceae bacterium | reverse complement strand
AGTGGAGAGTGGAGAGTTCGCAAGCGGAGTAATACCCGAACTCTTGTTCAGCCAAAAATCCGTTTAAGACGGTCAAGATTCCATTGAACTTTTTCGGTTGCGGTCATTTTTGAAAAATCTGGGATATTTGGTTTATTGTTCTTTTTTTTCTTCAACACCGTAGAATGACCGCTGTAACTATCGGTGGTTTCTGTTTGCAGTAAATCGTCTTCCAATGGGCGTCGCGGCGGAATACCGAGTTGTTGGAGATTACCGTGATACGCTTTGACTGCTTCTGCCGGTTCTATTTGACTGTCGGCAATTGCCCGAAGATATTTGACGAATGATAATTGATGTTCGGCATGATTGATTTTTCGTCCGTACAAGGCAACTCTGGCTCCGTATTTTTTCGCATCAGCAAGCATCTGAAAAGCGTCAAGCGTTGTTCCCGCCGAACCGCCGAGAATACCCACCACAAGACGACTATCGTAACGTGCTAACGCTTCCATTGCTTTCGGTCCGTAATACGGAATCTTCAAAAAAATAGGTCGCTCAGCTTCTGTAACACCGGCTAATGTCCGAACAATATGATTATTGACGAATGCCGGAATATCCTGCGGCGTGTTACAACCGGAAACATTGGGACTAAAAACCTCAAGAAAATGCCGAAACCCTTTGTGTTCCGCTTCCATCCGAAATTCCTTGTAAGCCAGAAGAGCTTCTCTATCGTGTTCCAAATCATTATTGAACGTAATCGAATACAATCCTAAATCAGCACCAAGTTTCTGTTCCTCAGGTTCACAATGAGCCTTTCCGCAAAGAGCGTGGTCAATGGTTGCTGTCCGAAACCACCGGCTCGGTTCATGACCGTAAACGCCCTCAGCACCGGCAAGCCAAATATCTGTTGTGTCATTGGCACGAATTGCCGGTGTGATCGGCGACTGATCGAATATTTGTTCCCGAATTGTTAAGATTTCACTTGTACTTGCACTCATCAACATAATGTCAACAAGACCTTGTGTAACAATTTGACGAATTTGTTCCCGATATTCGTCCAATGTTCGGAATGCCGCTTCATGACCGTAATGTTCGGGGCTTTGCCCTGGAGCAGCCAGCCCGTAAGCCATATCCGCATCTTTGGCATCGGCTAATATGAAATCGTTACAACTACGATCCGCAAGAATCCGTGACAGTTTTATATCAAGAGTTTTTTGCATGAAAACCGGTCTTTTTGTTGATTCAGTATTGTGGTTGATAAAGTGGAATTTCGTTTCGCTGCGGTTGGTTTCCGAAAGGCGGTTGCGGAGTTACCGGAATGGCATTCGGAACCGTTTCCTGTAAAACAGTTGGTGTTTGCTGTGCCATGCGGACATCAAGAACCCAATCATTAACATCAAGTTTCCAACCGTCGGGAATGGTCGGCGTAAACCATTTCTTAATGTCTTCAAGAAACGAAGTAAGCCGATCATTCGTTTTTGGTGAAAGAAGAGTGTAAACCGTAAACGCTTTACCATTGATATCTTCTTTTTTCAGAGCAATTGCTCGAAGAGTTTCTTTATCGAGACGAATTTCGATTTGTGAAAACTCTTGCTGATCTTCAATCAAAAGCGGTTTTGCCTGAAGCCAGATTTCTGTATTTTTACGTTGTTCAGCTGTAACAATTTTCATACTGAACCGTTTTTTCATATCATTCGCTTTTGCCCCGAAAATCAACGGCAAAGGGCTATCGGCAATTCCTTTACCAACTAATTCCGGCGGGACATTGACTTGTAAAACGGTTTTGGCGTTATATTCGTACTTATAAACTGATTTTTCGTCGATAATAATTTTTTCTGCGAAGATTTGCGGATTTTTCTTATCGTCCCGTTCAACTTTTTTATCGCCGACCCATTCGCCTTCAACATGATAGACAAACCGTAACGGTTTGGCAATATATTTGAAATAGCCGAAGGTTGTTTTGTACGGTTTACCGGTGATTGAACCGATAATTGTTTCATCGTAAAGAAACATATTGAAATCGACATCATACCGTTTAATACCTAAACTGTATTTTTCCCAGCGAATGAGAAATTCATCGAGTTCCTGCTGTTCTTGTGGAGTCAGAAAGAACGGAACAATCCGGCTTATTGGTGCTGCGCGACCAACAAATTCGCGTCGTACATCCGGTGTTGCCGCGTGAACGGATTGATTGGCGGTTGGTTGGGTGGTTGGTGTTTGGTTGGGTGATGTTTGATTTTGCGGCGGCAAACCGTAAACGGAATTGGGAGTTTGTGCTGTTGCGACTTTGACGGAACTATTGGGCAGAGGTTGTCCGGTAGGGTAGGGCGAACCGTAACCAATTGGCATGGAACGTTCTGCTATTCGGGGCTGATTGGGAATAGTTATATTTTGATTACTTTGATTGTGCGGATAAACAGGAACACCGTTTTGAATGACCATTTTTGGTGGTGTTTGAAGTGGCATTGGTCGAATCGGCTGCTGAACTGAATTAGGTTGTGTGGATTGTGAAATTGGGTTTGACGGGGTTGAAGTTTGATAGACCTGCCCGACAACGTCAACATTAGTAACACTCCAAAAAATAATTAACAATGAAAAGATTCGGAAAAACGGCATTACCAATCTCCTTTAGCCAATTTTCGGGAACGAAATAACAATAGAACGAAGAATACAGATTTTCGGCAATCGTGTAAATAGGAATTTTTTGTAATATTTCAGGTAATATTTCAGCGGCATTTTCACAAATTCTGTAAATCTGTGAATCATGTCAAAAGTTGGTTAGAAATGAATGGTTATCGGATTTCTTTGTCTTATAGCAGGGTCGAGTATAATCAAAAGCCGTGATATTTCGTGACCATATTTGATAGTTTGCTATCATATATGGTAGTTAAGCAATGAAATATCACGGATTGGCTTTTTCGTATTATCGAAGTTCGGATGTTTTCTCTTCCTTTTTCTGTTTTTTCAAAAAAAAAATTCTGAGAAGAAAAACATCAAAACCTCTTATTTTTCAAGAAGATACAAAATCAGACCCAAACAAAAATTCTTGCCGTATTTATTATTTTTTCTTTTTTATTTTTGTTTCGGCACGGTGATTGCTGTATATTCCTTCCGATACGATATTTCGGGGAGTTTATTCTGCGAAATATCGCGGAATATCATTGCGGCGCAATGGATTGAATGCTGATATTCCAAACAATGTTTCGTTTTGTACGTTTACACTAAGTATTTAAGGAGATTTATCATGAAAAAGTTAATGAAGAAGGTGTTGTTGAAAACTTTGAGAATTTTCGACGCGGGTAAGAGATTTTCTGTCAAAATAGGGGGGGGGGGACACTCTGGAGAAGAATTGTCGTTTTTCAACGGTCATTCTGTTGTCCTGAACCGCTACATTCTGCCGGGTTTTACGTTGGTGGAACTTCTTGTGGTGATTGCGATTATTGGTTTGTTAATCGCACTTCTGCTGCCCGCAGTTCAGGCAGCGCGCGAGGCAGCACGAAGAATGCAATGCACAAACAACCTAAAACAAATAGGCATTGCGCTTCACAATTACCACGACACGCTTGGGACATTGCCGCCAGGAGCCGTTACTTCACCGTATGAAGTTGGCGGTATTCTGAATAGCAATCCGGCTGGAGCAGGGAATGTCCAACCTGGTTGGGGAACAGCGGCTCTAATCCTTCCATTTGTGGAACAGACCGGTATTTACGACCAAGTCGGTGTTTCACGGATAACGATTGAGCGTTCGTATGAAGATTTAGTGTTACCCGGTTCAAAAGATATTTTGGTCAATTCCAAAATAACCAATTATCTTTGTCCCTCTGATAGTGAGTTGAGGTTTCCAAATACCAAACGTGGGAATTACCCAACCACACCTACTTCAGATGGTCCTGCATTTTCTCCGACCAATTATGGACCTTCACGCGGTTATCGTAGCGGTGGTGGTATTACAAGCGCAACTGGAGCAACTGTTAATAATGGTTTGTTTCCTGCTAATACGTCTTATGAATTTAGTGCTATTACGGACGGATTGAGTAATACATTTGCCTATGGAGAGCGTGAATCTAAAGTGGGAGGTGCTCATCCTTGGCCTGGACCTGTTGCCATTGGTGCAATGAATCATACCAATTCCACTGTACGGATTAAACTGAATGAAAGAACCGGTACAACAAATGGTTTGTTTTCCAGTATGCATCCAGGCGGAGCTAACTTTCTTTTTGCCGATGGAAGTGTTCATTATGTCCCTGAAACCATTGAATATAAACCACTTTATGACTCCGCTGGTGCTATTATTACCAATCCCACACTTGATGAATATCAAGCCGCTGCAGTAGAAGGTCTTTTGGGAGTGTTTCAATTACTTGGTTCTCGGGATGACGGTGTACCAATTAAGTCCAATTTTTAACGTAAAAATAATTGTGATAACGTAATTGCAATTCATCCAGTAGGTATCTTGACATTTAGCCCCGATAGGGACGTTAGAATTATAACCCGTCCCAACGGGGCGGGTTATGAATAATAAAATCATAGCCCTGAAAGAGCGGCAGATGATACTGGTTTTTCGTATTGTTTACACAAAAAATAATTGACTGTTTTATAATTTCTTAACAGAAATAACACAATAGACAGATACAAAACAAACTATTTGATTTTAGTACAATATTCAAATGAAAATGAAACTTTTTTTATTATTAGGGTTTTTGCTGATTTTGTTTACCGGATGTAATACCTCTGGGATTCCATTTGGATACATTACGGGAAAAATCACGATTGACGGTAAACCGGCACCGGAAAATATGGTGATACGTTTTGTTCCTCAAATACAAGGCGGCTCACCTTCCAAAGGATTTACCGATGCTAACGGAAATTACGAAATGGAATTTTCAATCACGCGAAAAGGAGTTGAAGCCGGTCCCAATAAAGTAACAATTGAAAATCCAGAAACCGGTAGGGCGGTTGTTCCTCCCAATGTCCTGAAAGCCAACAATAAAGAGTTGTGGGCAAAAATTATTGATGTTAAAAAAAGAAAACAAAAATTCGATTTTAATATTGATACATCACTTTCAGTACCCGATGAACCAACACCAACAAGGCGTAGCAGAAGAAATCCGGAAAATAATAAAAAAGATACAAATATTGTGTCTGATGCAGACGAAGGATGATGTGGTTTTATGAAACTAAAATTACATTGGCAGATATTACTTGCGTTGATTTTTGGAGGTGCGGCGGGAATTTTGTTTCCTAAAGGAACTCCTTATATTTCATGGTTGGGCGACATGTTTATGAATGCCCTGAGTATGTTGATTGTTCCGATTATTTTTTTCTCAATAGTTACCGGAATTTCCGGAATCATCAGTACCGGCGACGACTTGCGGAAACTTGGGCTCAAAACAATCGGACTTTACATCCTCACAATGATTATTGCAATTATTACCGGTTTGGCTCTGGTCAACCTGATTCAGCCGGGAAGCGGAATATTGTTACCGGAAAGTATTGTAAAACCATCCATTGAATACCGGTCGGTTCGTGATATTGTGATCGGATTTGTTCCCAAAAATATTGTTGACGCCTTGTCAAAAAATTATACGTTTCCGGTGATTCTGCTTGCCTTTTTAGCAGGATTAAATGTTCCGAAATTACCGGCGGAAGAAAAAAATCTCCTGATATGTTTTTTTCAATCCGGATTTAAATTGACCCTTTTTGTTACTAAACAAATCATTGCTTTGGCACCAATAGGAATTTTTGCTATTGTAATGAAACAGTTCAGCGAAACATCCGGTTTCCTGCTGTTGATTGCGGATATGTTGAAATACGTGTTGACGGTGAGTATTGGTCTGGCGATTCACACATTTGTGTGGTTGCCGTTGTTGTTACGATTCGGTTTTCGCGTCAATCCTTGGCAACATTTCCGAAATATGTCCACACCGCTTTTGACTGCGTTTTCAACCGCTTCATCCGGTGCGGCGTTGCCTGCAACACTTTACGCAGTGGAACACAAAGACGGAATTTCGCCGAAAGTTACGAATTTTACTATTCCGCTTGGTTCGGCGATCAATATGGATGGAGCGGCGTTACTGGAATGTGTTGCGGTCATTTTCATTGCGCAGGCTTATGGAATTTCCCTGACTTTCCTGCAATTGTTACTAATTGCGTTCACGTCGCTCCTTTGTGCTATCGGATCGGCAGGAGTTCCAATGGCAGCACTTGTGATGATGAGCCTAATCCTCAATGTCGTAGGATTGCCGTTGGAAGGAATCGGATTGGTAATCGGTGTGGATCGGATTCTTGATATGATGCGATCAGCAGTTAATGTTTACGGTGATACGTGCGTTGCCGTGATGATTGCAAAAACCGAAAACGAAACCCTACCGATTGACCTCCCGAAAAAATAAAAACAACTCATGTTTTATCGTAAAAAAAAACATGAATTATATAAATCGCAACGATTTTAACAAACCTTTAACCAATAAGGAACAATACTATGAAAAACAATTTATTAGAAACGTTAAAAACATTGAAAAAAGTTGTTTGGTCAGTGTTACCGGCAATATTATTAGTAATATTATCGGCAACAATAACATTTCAAACAACAACATTTCCGGTTTACGCCCAGAATCCAATAAAGATTCAAACGTCGGAAACTCGGCACGGTCCCGAAAATGGGGCATTGGTGATTATTGGCGGCGGCGGTGTTACACCCGAAATCTGGGACAAAATTCTTGAACTTGCCGGCGGTAAAGAACGCGCGAAATTCGTTGTCGTTACCAATGCCGGCGGTGACGGACTCAATACCCGTTCTGGAACCGCTCGCTCATTGAAAGAAAAAATCGGTGAAGAGAATGTCCGTATTCTTGATTTGAAAACGATTCACGAAGCCAATGACGAAAAAAATCTTGAATTTCTGAAACAGGCAACCGGAGTCTTTTTCGACGGCGGTCGTCAATGGCGAATTGCCGACGCTTACCTGAATACATTAACGCATCAGGAATTTCAAAATGTTCTGGCTCGCGGCGGAGTTATTGCCGGTTCGTCGGCTGGGGCGTCGATTCAAGGTTCCTTCCTTTGGCGTGGTGATACGAAAACGCCTGATATTCTCGTTGGCGACCACACACAAGGACTTGCCTTTTTGAAAAATTCCGTGATTGATCAGCATATTCTGGCACGTAACCGGCAATTCGATCTCATCGAATTTGTCAAAGGTGCTCCGCAACTTATCGGTCTCGGTATTGACGAATCGACGGCGGTTGTGGTGATCAAAGACGAATTGGAAGTGGTCGGCAAATCTATTGTTGCTGTTCACAGTTACCCGAATACAATTCCCAACACAAATTTCAATAACGCTAATTCAAGCAACGAAAATCCTAATAATGTCAGTCCCAATAATGTTAATTCCGGTAACTTAAATCTCGACAACATTGATCCTGACGACATTGATCCCGACAATGCCGATCAAACTAACGTGAATCCTAATGTGAACGCCGGTAATCCCGAAACGGTTAATCCTTCGGAAAATGTTCGCCGTCCTTTTGTCCGTTACACAAATGGCAGTGCGGATGCGTATAAGCCGTTTATTGTTCTTCGTCACGGGCAAAAATACAACCTGAAAGAACGCCGTGTGATTCCGCAAGAGCGACGCGGATTTAATCGTGGAGCAGGCGGTTTCGGCGCACCAACCGGTATCGGAAATCCTCCATCAGGAAATGCCCCTGAAAATCCTTCGGTCAATCAAGAAAAACCACAAGAGAAACCGAAAGACAAACCGGAGAATGAACCGGTCAATGAAAAACCAGCCGGATAACCGGTACAAAAATTAAAATGACAGGCAGGAGATGTTTTTCTGAAAACGTTACGTAAATGATTCGCTAAACATCTGCCTGTCTTCATTATCAATCCATTATTTTTACAAAAAATAGCAAGACTTTTACCTTTTGAATAAACAGACCTATTCATCAAAAATTTTGTATAACAATAATATAAAGAATAGTAACAATGTTAAAATATCAAGAAAAAAACAAGACCCAAAGGCGTAGAGTCTTTTTTGAGAATCTTGAAGAACGATCAATGGTTTCTTCTTCGGTTCTTGGTATCATTCTTGGTGCGCTTTTTGTACCGGAAAATCATGAAAATAAAACTGTTCAGATAAACGATGATATTTTGTCAGGAACAATCAATGGTATAAACGGTACTTATTCGCTTAAAAGTATTTTACAGAAACCTCAAAATACATTGAGTACAGACAATCTATTTTCGGCTGATTTTCTATTCGACGAAGATGAATTATCGACAATTGCTCAAAGTTCCGGTACACGTCATTCTTCAAATAATTCCGTTACGGATGTTGTTTGGGGAAATGAGAGTAATTCGTTTTGGAATTTCTTATCGGAAGAAACATACGACTTAACACAGCAATTCGGAGACGATTTGTTGTTGAATCAAACACAGCAAACGAAACAAACAATTTCAACAACAAAAACTCCGTCCCATTTTTCCTCTTCCTCTTTTCTATCCATTGACAACACAGTTACATCGTCCTATGCCGGAATTATGGTTACATCCGGCAACGTAAATACTGTATCCATAATAACAACACCATTTGTTTCTGAAGCATTACAACCGCCTACGTCTTCACAAACATCTCTTACTGATAATTTTACAGAAAGTTACACACAAACTTATTCAGAAGCAAGTTATGGCGATGTTTATTTTTGTTATGCGGCAATCGAAGGCGGGGCTTATACGAACCATAATTACAATCCTGATACGATACCGACGGTTATTAACGATACGGCTTATGTTTTTCAGGGGAATAACGGTATTGCGAATGTCAGAGCCAACATTGACGGGGATATTGGTATGTATGAAGGATATGAATGGAGTATTGAGATTCTTGAACCAGGGAATTACTGGAATATTACGTTTTGGAGTGACGGCGTTTTTGGTTGTACCGATTCCGAGTATGATGGGAGGGAGTTCCAATGGCAGAAACCGGAAAACCTGGAAAACAGCGACTCAAGTATTGACCGTGATTTTACGTTTCGATTTACGGTTGATGATATGTATGTTGATCTGAATGTTCATATTGCTTGGGCGGAAGTACAAGTACAGTTTGCCGGTCAAGGCGGGTTTAAACATACAAGTACAAGCGATACGCAAAGTACAGATAATACCGTTGTTGTCGGACAAAAAGTGAAAGCAAAACTGGAATATGACCCGACTGTTACACTTTTAAGTGAAACATGGGCAACTCCAACCGGCGGAAGTTATGTGAAAAATTATATTACGAATAACAACGCCGGAACTGTTGTCAATCACACATCAAGTGATTATACGGCAAACACTTTTGAGTATTATTATACCAGCACTTCAACCACCGGTCAGATAAGCATTAATTCGATTTTCGCCGATCCCAATGGATATTCGCACGGTATTAACAGAAACGCAAGTTACTACCTCGAAACTCCAACCGTAGTAAGTTATACATCATTATGGGC
>JAITBS010000359.1 GCA_031283515.1 Planctomycetaceae bacterium | reverse complement strand
TCACCGCCGTCACGTGTTCCCAACTGTGACCAAATTCCCCAAATTGCGGGTCCTTTATATTTGTGAGCATCGGCAGCGGGAGTGAAATTCCAAGGAGCATCAGCCGGTGTTTTGTCAAGTGAGCAACAAAGTTATTGGGAAAGATCGAATAGAAAAAAGAGATGTTTGTAACCGTGTGTAGTATATGAGGTTGGTGTCATCACAAACCATAACACTGTTAAATACAAGATTATATGAGGGGTGAATTTACAATATGTTTTCATAATAATAAAATATAAAATTGTGATCTACAATCATTCAATTAGTTTTTTAACAGTTATTAATATAAAATGGTATTGAAAACACTTCCTTTTGATCGTGAATTTATTGAAAAACTGACCGAGCAATATCCAACGCCGTTTTATATTTATGACGAAAAAACACTTCGCCGTCATGCTCGGTTGTTTACGGAATCTTTTGCGTGGAACAACGGTTTCAAAGAATTTTTTGCAGTCAAAGCAAACCCCAATCCGGAATTGCTCAAAATTTTGAGAACAGAATTTTTGGGCGGTGATTGTTCCAGTTTACCGGAATTACTGATTTGTGAACGAGTTGGGATGAACGGTGACGAAATTATGTTCACATCAAATAACACTCCGGCAATAGAATTTGTCAAAGCAAAACAACTCAACGCAATTATTAATCTTGACGACTTAACACATCTGGAATTTTTGGAACATCATGCCGGATTACCTGATCTGATTTCATTTCGTTGGAACCCCGGTGCGTTGCGGGAAGTCGAAAGTGTTATCGGCAATCCTGTCGAAGCAAAATATGGTCTGACAACAAAACAAATTTTTGAAGGTTTTGCTTTGGCAAAACGAAAAGGAGTTAAACATTTTGGGCTTCATACAATGGTGGCTTCAAACATGCTTCAAGAAGATTTTTTCAGTTATACCGCGAAAACAGTTTTTGAACTTGCTCTGGAAATGGAACATCGTATTGGAGTTCGTGTTGAATTTGTCAATCTCGGCGGCGGTTTTGGAGTTGCTTACCGGACGGAGCAAACTCCGCTTAATATGAAAAAGGTTGCCGCCATGATTCAAGAAGAATACGACAAACTAATTACCCCAAGCAATTTGGCGTCCATGAAAATTTTTACAGAATCAGGAAGACTGGTCGCCGCAGAATCCGGAACGTTAATTACTCGTGTTATTCATGAAAAAAATACTTACAAACGTTATATTGGAGTTGATGCTTGTATGGCGAATCTGATGCGTCCGGGAATGTATGGAGCGTATCATCATATTACTGTACTCGGTAAATCGGAAAATTTGGGAGTTGATGTTGACAGTGCTGCTGTTGAACGTGTTGATGTTGTGGGTTCGCTTTGCGAGAACTGTGATAAATTTGCGGTTGATCGGGTGTTGCCTAAAATCGAGATCGGAGATATTCTGGCGATTCACGACGCCGGAGCACACGGTTACGCAATGGGTTTTCAGTACAACGGCAAACTTCGTTGTGCAGAATTATTGCTTCAGGAAAACGGAACCGTACGAATAATTCGCCGCGCCGAAACTCCAGATGATTACTTCGCAACACTCAACTTATAATACAAAACATAATTATTCGCCGGATATGCCGGAAAAATTTTGTAACTGTCTATTTTATTAATAGAGTCCGCAGAGTCCGCAGATTTTCGCAATTATTTTGTCCGCAAATTACGCAGATTTTCGCAATTATTTTGTCCGCAAATTACGCAGATTTTCGCAATTATTTTGTCCGCAGATTCCGCAGATTCCGCAGATTTTCGCAATTATTTTGTCCGCAGATTCCGCAAATTTTCGCAATTATTTTGTCCGCAGATTCCGTAGATTTTCGCAATTATTTTGTTAGTTTTTAATTTTGTGATATTGTGTTTTCTGAATAAGTCTGTTTGGTCAAGGTTGTCTTTCTGTCTATGCCAAATTTTAAGATTAACGAAGCACTAGCGTTCACCGACTAATATCGCTTGCGCTCATAATATAGATGTGTATTCTCTCTATGGTTGTGGTTCTGAATTTTTCCTAATTGACATGGATTGACATTCGATAATCACAAATCCAGCAAAATTATTTTAGATTAGATAAAATAGATAAAATATAACATCCGAGAATGTTAAAATATTCTGAATATACTGTTTTTTTGTTTTATTCCGGTTAATACAGTCCGATAAATTTTATCAGACGAATCGATTTTTTATTATTTATGATTTATCAGGTTTGGGATTTTTATAGGTCGGCAAGCGGTTTTCTGAGATATTCATTATTTTATATCTTGATTCATTTTGCCCAAAAGTGTATTCTTCCCTAACTAATTCCCTAACGAAAAAATCGACAATCTCGTTAATTACCGTAATTTGTTTTGTGGCAAGTAGTTAAATTTAAAACGAATCATCAAGTATTTCCTGGTGACCAGATTGAAAATTCAAATGTACCAACATTTTTTTCTTCCATTCTTTTTCCTTTTTGGAATTTTTTTTCCTATTTTGGTTGGTGAACAGATTGTTTTGGCACAGAGCGATCCATTTTTGTCTCCAGAAAAAGTTCCGTTTCCTTTCGTAAAAGAATCGGAACCGGAAATCACAACACAATCAACATCGGAAAAAACTACTTTAAATTCAACGGTTCCGGTGCAAACGGTTCCGGTGCAAACGGTTCCGGTGCAAACGGTTCCGATTCCGCCAGATACTTTTGCCGAGCATGATGAAGGATATGTTCCGAACATTTATGATCGAATTGCTCCAGATCCTCCATTAGTACTTCGCCCTCGTTATCGCAACAGTTTCTCCGGTAATATTGCCGACTCCGTCAATACCGCCGCTGAAAAACAGTCCGGTAAATCGTCAAAATCCGGAAAAAACACCAAAATAACCAATAAATCCGATAAATCCAATAATTCCGGCACAAACAAATCTGTTGTAAATAAATTCGATACAAATAAATCAGAGTCAAGCAAATCTGAGTCAAGCAACGCAGAGGTAAGTAAATCAGAAGTAAGTAAATCCGACACGGACGAATCTGATGCGGATGAATCTGAAACGGAAGAGTCTTTATTTCCGATTCGTCAGGTTTCGGCAAACGATGCGCCTGTACCACCGACAGAATTTTCTGATTCTTCTAGTTCTAGTTCTACTTCATCCATTTTTACAGCGGCATCCTCCTTATTAAAATATCCTATTTCTTTAACTCCTCAGAAAAAGAGTTCAGATTCGTCAACAAAGCAACCAAGAGTTTCACAAAATCCTTACACTGTTAATAATGCACACAGTTGTGATGACTTAACTTGCGGCGATGATGGTTGTTCCTCTCATTCGTCACAAGAGTTTTTTCAACATCTCAACGAACAAACACTAAGACGCGGAGTTTGTAATGGTTGTGGTTTTTCGCGATGTATTAATAAGACGGTTGGGTCGTGGTATTGTGATGGTTGGCTTGCAGCCGGAGCGTTTATGAATACCCATTATCCAGAAAACCGTAACAACACTCCTCTCTACTACAATGACCGAAACGCTGAAGCGGTTGTGAATCAACTTTATTTGACATTTGGTCGGCGTATTAATTCACGCGGCGGACGTTGGGATTTTGGCGGTCGTATTGACCTTCTTTATGGAACCGATTATTTTTATACGAGTTCGCTTGGTCTGGAAACTCGCCGTTACAATTATATTTTTTCTGAGCAGCCGACATTGGAGCCCTTGGAAGCCGATTTGCATTGGAACTCAAACTCTGGAGCACGCCGTCTTGGAACAGTTTCGCTTTATGGTCTTTCACTGCCGCAGGCTTTTGCCGAATTATTTATTCCGGTTGGCAATGGTGTTACGGTTAAGGCGGGACATTTTTATTCGGGAATGGGATTGGAATCGGCAATGTCTCCTGAAAATTTCTTCTATTCCCATTCGTATAGTTTTATGTACGGTTCACCGACTACTTTGACCGGAATAACTGCAACAACCAAACTTTCATCACGTTTTTCTGTTTTGTTTGGATTCTCACGCGGTTGGAATGCCTTTGACAAACCGAACAACAATTGGAGCGGACTTGGCGGATTGGAATGGAAGAGTTTCGATAAACGAACCGCTTTTTCCTTTCTCATTCATTCCGGCGAAGAGTCTTTCCGAAACGGCGATAACCGAACCCATTACGCTCTGACATGGCAGCACCAACTGGCTCCGCAATTACACTACGCATTGGAACACTCTTTCGGTTACGAAAAAAATGGAGCCGCGCTGCATATTGACGGAACAAGAGGAGATGCGCGATGGTATTCTTTGGCTCAATATTTGCAATGGAAATGGAGTGAACGTTTTTCGCTTGGAGTGCGCGGCGAATGGTTCCGCGATTACGGACAATCCCGTATTCAAAAGGACTTTGTTGATTCCATTCTCTTTCGTTTGGATGGCAAAGACTATTTCCAAATGACACTTGGTGCTAATTGGAAACCGACGCGTTATATTACTATCCGACCGGAAATTCGTTATGATTGGTCAAATGTTGTTGTTACCAATGCCGCAACCGGTCACCAAACCGGTATTTATAGCAACAATAAAAAACAAATGTTCAGTTTTGCTATTGACGGTATTCTCCGATTCTAAAAAAATAGATAGTTCCTGTTGAAAAAGATGTCAAAAGTTATGATCGAGATATAGTTTCGATAATTTGAGCAGGAATTTTTTGTGTTACATAATAGAATTTTAGTTAAAGATATTTTTTTGGGGTATTTTTTAGGGGTGGTACGTACTTTCAGCGCAGCGGACAAAACTTCGGACAGGTCTCATCGGCATTTATCCGTGTTGTTGACAGTGCAAACAATAAGGAAATTGCCCGTTTTGACTTGTCGGAAGACGCGTCAACGAATACCGCAATGATTTTTGGCGAAGTGTATCGGAACAATGCCGAATGGAAATTCAAAGCAATTGGACAGGGCTTTGATGGCGGACTTTCCGCATTAGCAACGAATTTCGGTATTAATTTGTAAAACACCGTTTCTTAGTAAGATGAAAAAATTCTTGGGCACCTCTAAAAATCGAATATTTCATCAAAAAATTATTCGTAAGTCTTTATTTTTCAATAATGAAAAATTAGCAAAACTAAATTTTTAGAGGTGCTCAAGAGATAGTTACCGAAAAAACCGGAAGGATTCAATTATTTTTTTCTCTTTTTAGGCATACTTTTTCTAAGTGTGGGTATGTTTTGTTTGAGTAATTGATAAACTCTGGCTTCCGACAATTTGAGCTTCTCAGCAATTGTTTTTACTGTTGTACCGGATTTACGCATTGTTATTATCCGGTTAAGACGAACTGTTGTAGGAATAACAGTCGTTTTTAATTTCCGTGTGGACTTTCCATATTTTGATTGAGAAGTTCCAAGTTGCAATTTGGAAGTTCCAAGTTTCGATTTGGAAATTCCAAGTTTCGATTTAGAAGTTCCAAGTTTCGATTTGGAAATTCCAAGTTTCGATTTAGAAATTCCAAGTTTCGATTTGGAAATTCCAAGTTTCGATTTAGAAATTCCAAGTTTTGATATAGAAGTTCCAAGTTTCGATTTAGAAATTCCAAGCTTTGATTTAGAAGTTCCAAGTTTCGATTTGGAAGTTCCGAGTCTCAATTTAGAATTTTGTTTGCTTAAACGAAGCTCCCGAAGATGCTTGAAATCAGGAACTGGAACTTTGGCGGTTTTGTTGTAATTATCGATGAGTTCTTTGACTCGGTCTTCCGAAATTTTGTACTTTCTCGACAAGGCACTTAACGTTTTTCCGGCACACCGTTCTCTTATAAGAGCGGCATTACGTTTCGCTTTTGTCTTTTGTACTTTTATATGTTTACCCATAGCACGTAAATCATTAACCACGACATGGGCATTGATTTGTAATTTAATTGCTATTTTATTACACGATAACCCTTTTCGATACAACGCTACAACTCGTTTACGGCGATGCATTAGTTCTTTTTTACGACTATTGCTCGCTGCCGGTTTTTTCTCGATTTTCGTTCTCATTTAAAACTCCTAGTGTCAATAACCAACGAAACAAAATATTAACAACAGTAAAAATTAAACCACAAATTATTCTGTTGTCAATATTAACCCAAATTACCGGTTAAAATATTATTGAAATATTATCGAAAATAACGAATTACAAATACATTTAGGACAAATTTTCAAAATATTTCAATAGCATTTTTATTTAAACCGTATTTGATAACGTGAAAGAAAGCAGATAATCAAGAAGTGGGTAACCTTTGGGAGAAAGGTCACTTATTTTATGATTTTTTATTTCACCATTTC
>JAITBS010000357.1 GCA_031283515.1 Planctomycetaceae bacterium | reverse complement strand
GATAAATCTTGGCACCTAAATTAACATTTACCGTAATCATAAAATAATCTCGTTCCATCTTCTGGCAAGGTGGATTAGGTAAATTTCCATTTGAATCTTTACCTTTACATTGCAAGTTCTTTTCTGTCTCTTTTTTTTCCCATGCAACTTGAGGAATGCTTCTTTGAACCACTGTATAAGCACCTTGTGATGCATTATTTGTTATTCCAGCTTGTTTTGCTAGTGCAGTTACATGGTTACTTAATACCTTTCTTAAATTCTGAAATCGATCATTTTTTTGTGGCAGATAATCTAATGGTGGATTGATTTTATTAACTGAATATTGGTTCCAATCAGAAGCAATTTTCGTTTGATTGTAACATACTCCGCTATTATTATCTACTATTTCACGTTGAGATTCAGTAATATTGTAATATGTATGTTCGTCTGGGGCAAATAAAAGTAATTCAGAAGCATTCCACCGGTCATACTCTGTTCCTCCCTTTTCTTTACCTTGAAAGTAACCGGAAAAATATGTTGGATAATTTTTGAAATCTTTTGGTGGGAGTGTAAGATTAAATCTTGCCAGCTTTGTTGAATTTTGCCCATTACCATTCCATTGAAGTTCATTTAATGATATAGCATAAGCGGAATTAGGTACAAAATCTTTCTGACCAGGATCAAAAGTAGCAATTAGTTTTATATTCTTATCTCCCATCAGTTTTCCTTTCCAATCAACCGTATTATCGCCACTTTTTACAGTCTTGCCTCCCTTGATTTGAGGTACTTGTGAAAACACCGTAGAAACAAGAAAGAAAATGATACAAAAAAAAACATTAAATACAATTTTATTCATACTCATTGTTTATCTCCTTGTAAATGAATATTTTTATTTTTTGAAAGACGGATGTCAGTAATATATTCTTCAACTATTGATACATAATCACCTTTAGGATAACGCTTTATATACTCATTCAATAAAGTATATGCTTTGGTGATATTATCTTCATAAAAATATATTTCCGAGATATTAAATAAAGCGGTTTCAGCTTCTTTTGTATTGGGAAATGCTTTTATCAAATATTCATAGCAAATATATGAATATCTTTTAGTTGCGTTATTTGTTGTATAACAGATAGCAAGATTTAATAATGCTCTTGGGGCAGTTATTGTTTTACTAAATGCACGATTCGGCTTAAAATTTTCCAGCAAACTAATTGCTTCTTTAGTTTTTAATTGTCCCATAAGTGAAATGGCTAAGCCGAAAACGCAATAAGCTGTTTGTTCCCGATTCAAACGTATATCTTTATCATCAATCAATTGACGAAATTTTTTCTCTGCAACCGATAAATTAATATTTTCCAGTTCTAAGTCTGCAAGTAAAACTTTGAATCGGTTCCGTTCATCGATAAAACACTCCATTTGTTCTTTTGTAGCAAATAAAGCACCACAATTATTTTCTATATTCCATAGTAATCTCACTGGAGTTGCGCTTGAATTTGTTTTTGCCGCTTCTATAAAATAGGGATCTATTTCATATAAACTTTCCCATAATTTTTTTGCTTTTTCGTAATCTTTTTGGGCATAAGCAAGTAACCCTAATTTAAGAACAATATCTTTACGTTTTGACGCGAGATACCAATTACAAGTTCGGCGATTAAAAAAACTGCCTGCTTGTGGTTTTGAATATCGAGTATTGTTCCAAAAATCAGTTTGTCGTTCTTTTGATGGAGGCGATGAAACCGTTTTGATTGATGACGGTAAAATATAATTTTCTAAGTCATTATCGAATTGTTCAACAGAGTTATACCAGTCTTGGGCTTGGACTAACCACTTTTGACCATTTGAAAAGTCACCATATCCCTCAAGATATGCTGTTCCAATATCCAACAACACCTCACCGCGATACAATCCGTATTTGTTTTTCTCAATAAATTTTTCCGCTCGTTCTTCCGCTTGTTGTAACGCTTTGCGTCCAAACGGTGTACTCTCCCACATTTTCACAACAAATTTTAACCGGTCAACATACGTTTCAAGACCAACCATAAACGGTTGCGCCATTGCAGTTCGTTTTGCCTGACGCAAGTGGGCTTTGGCATCTTCAAGTTCTTCGAGAATAATTTCGCAACGTTTTTATCGCTTCTTCGATAAACTCAGGATTTGACAACATTATTAAGACTTTTACCAGAGAACACTCCGATAAGCCAAACAATCCGGCGTTTGATTTCCTGTTGCAATATCACCGCCGCGATTGTTTTCAAAGTGGAGACAATCGGCGTATAATTGATACATTCCGGTTGCATACGCCGCGCGGACTTTCCAGATAATATTGTCAACAGAATATTTGAAATTAACGTTCGGATTCGACACGTTCAGTAACACTTTTTCGTAATATCAATTTTGATGAGATTTTAATTGAAATTGATTTTGCACCTGCTGACAAAAGAATCAAACGGATTACTGATTTACTGAATGAAAAAAAGAGGGAAAATAAAACTAATACTAAAGTTCTTCGGAAAATACTTTACTGAACGGATTTCATCATTAATCTATAAATAATTAGGGAACTCTAAAAACCTAAATTTTTACTCAAAAAATATTCGCAAGTCCTTATTTTTTAAGGACAGGATTTTCAGGAAACATAGTTTTTAGAAGTTCCCATTACTGATCCATAATATTTTGTCATCAATGAACAGTATTTATTAGGGAATGTTAGGGAATGTTATTGACGCATGATGCCTAATATCTTGTCCTTTCAGGGCGTAGGATGCCGCATGTGGAAATTCTTACCGTTTCGGTTGTAATCCGCTTGAGAACTCCCACTTTTCACTCTTAACTATCAACAACTCTATTTCACCCTGAATTTCTGCATCCTAAAAGAGCAGTTTTTCATAAAAAATATTTTTTGTGAAAAATGACTTTTACTCCTCAAGTTTTTCATTTATAATAAACTCTCTGCTCGCTTTAGAATTGCCGGTTATCGAAACAAATTATGCCCAACTCCAAATATTTCATAACCGTTTTTAAAGTAAGCATCTAATAGTGTTTGGCACAGAAAAATTACTTAACTCATGGATGATCAATTTATAACAGGATTGAATCTGTATCACAGAAAATTTTTTGCATTATCAGTTTTCTAAATTGAAAATATGAACCAAGAAAATAAAACCACTGAAATTGAACAAACTCTACGAAAAACTCTGTTTTATCACCGGCTTCGTGTAGGAATTGTTGTATTGACTATTATCCTTTTTCTATTTCTCATTGCCGGCGGTACTGTTTTTCTATTGAGTTTTCGGGAAACTAAGTTTGTTCCTCCAACTTATAACGAACTTGATACCCATTCAACAACCTATTGGATTGACCGAACCCAAGCCGATATCAATTTGTTACGAACAAAAACAAAAAACGAAATACCACGACAACTCTATTTGTCCCTCATGAACACAATCAATGAGGCACGGAAAATTACCTCCAATTACACACGGATTATGGCAATCTCCGATATCGCTATCACAATGGCAAAAAACGATATCGATATCAATATCGATAACATCGTCCAAACATTAGGAGATACACCATTAGCCGCCTCCATGCGTACTCGAATTATTGCTTCTCAATGTCTTATGTATTTAAGACTTGCAAAACGTTCTGCTGCACGGGTTGCCATTCAAGAATATGACCGGATTGTTATTGAAGCAGATTTAAAACTGAACTCTTCAGTCAATGAATTTGCGTTTTTAGGAGTTATTACAGCATTAGCCTGCCTGGAAGATACCATAAAATTAAGCGATCTCTTTAATAAACAAATCGCCTTCTCATTGCGAACCACCACAGAACAACGAATGCGCGCTTATCGTTTAATCGCCGGAGAACAAGCTCGGGTTGGTATGTCGGTTGATGCGATGAATACTGTTCAAAAAATTCAAAATCCAGTCGAACGTGTGCGTGCTTATCAACTCATTATTAACTATACTGCCCGACCTCCCAAAATTACTCCAACCGAACCAAGTATCTTCTTGCCTCCGGTAGAAGGTCCCTGGAACCCGCTTCCCGAACCAATCGTCGCACAACAAATCATTAACAGCGTCATAAAACAAATCGCCGAGTGTGAAGAACTCGAAGAACAAATCGATCTTTTAAATATGCTCGCGGAATCAAGATTAATGTGTGATCCTGAAATTTATCGATTGTTTCGGGAAGGACTCGTCAGTCAAGAGTCGATTGACGAACTGGTCAAACAGCCCATTCTTCAATATCTTGACGACCCCAAATCCGAACTGATTCGGGCTTCACTGAAATTGCCGCCCAGACCAAAACATTTACAACAAACAAATGATCCGGTGTTAGAAGATTGGAATTCCAGCACCAGAACTGTTTCGGTTAATTTCAGTGAAATTGAACCCGCTGTTATCAAAGATGTCACTAACCAGCAGAAAATTCATATTTGGTTAATGACTTCGCAATGTTATCAGTTGAGCGGTCGTTACTCCGATGCGGTACAAGTTCTTCGGAAAGCGGCGGCGATTGCTCGTGAGCAAAAACAATCGAATGAGCGTATTCAGGCATTTCTGAAAATTGGAGAACATTTACTCAGTGTCGGCAATCTTACCGATGCCCATGCGGTTCTTAAAGATATTGGGCTTCCCTCAACTCCTTCAACAACCACATCGCAAGAAGAACAAACTCAATCGATTACGCTTTTTACACCGGAACATCTTTCGTATTTAGCCCGTTTACAGATTGTTGGACGTTTTTTTGACGATGCTTTACAAACCATCCGATGTATTGAACCTCCGTCATCTCAGGATTGGGATCTTGCCTTTCTCGCAGCCGAACAAATACGGATCGGTCATTTCGAAAATGCCGCCCAAACAATTTCCACAATAACAAACTCCGCCCAAACTCAAAAATTACAACATCTGTCGGCAATCGCCCAAGGCGGTGAAGAAGAACATTATGTCGCTGTGAAAATTCCTTTTCCGGAGAATCTGCAAAATGATGAAGAATTGCGGCGTTGTTGTGAATTACTGATTCAAAATGGTCTTTTCGGTGTTGCGGTTACGACAGCGCAAAAAATCAGAGACCCGGAATTACAATCAAAAAATCTGGCAAGACTTGTTCGTGAATATGTATTACTTTTCAAGGCTTATGGTGAAGACAGTGATTGGCACCGTTCGGTTCGTGAATCACTTCTGAAAACAGCTTATTCAACCGCAGAAAAAATTGTTCAGCCAACTCAACGTGCTGAAGTTCTTGAAACAATTCTTACTGCGGTTTTGCCGTACACTCATAGAGAAAACCGAAAAGATTTTTTGTTGCGTTTATTCGACAAAGCTTTTGAAACTGCCCGTCAGATTGATGCTCCTGAAGATAAAGTTGAATTGATGGGAAAATTGATTCTAAGCAAAATCGCACTGGAGACAAATCAAACACAACCCAATCGTTGGCCTTTGTTTCATCGGGAATCCAATCCGGTAATTGCTGAAACAATTGATCGATTGATTACGGAAACTGTTGATATTATCAATGATGTCGAAAATATTCCTCAACGCGGTTATGCCTTATCTTTTCTTGCTCAAGTGCTTGGGCAAGTTGGTCGTTTTCAGCTTGCGCGGACTTTTGTGAAAAATGCGGAAGAGACTGCCGGAGAACTAACAGATAAACGTGAAGCCATTTCCGTACTTCTTTCACTGATTCCGACATTGCAATCGTTGGACGATACGGAGACGATTCACAAAATTTATACTCTTACATTTACGATTATTTCGGATTCATTCCTCGCGATTCCCAATATTTCGGATACAACAATATTTGAATGGCGTCTTCGTGATTCGGAACTTGATCGTGTTGTCCGTTCCCAGTTGGAGCAAAACCTTCTGGTTGAAGCCGTAATGTTTGCCAATCGGATCAATGAACCGCAACTTCGAGATCGTTTATTACGGGCAGCTACTTATATCTATATGGACCAACAAAATTTTGCTTCTGCGGAAAATACGCTCCGAAAAATAGAACTTCCAAGTTTTCGGACAGGTACTTCCCGTGATCTCTTGTTTTTGCAACGTCATTCGAATGACCCAATCGGCAACAGTGATGACCCAAACACCAATAAAACTAAAACCGAAATCAACCCAAAAATAGAAAATAAATAAACGTAATATATCAGTGGAATTTTTGTTTTTCGATTTTCACCTCGAAGAGGTGCGATTTTCATAACCGCAGGTCATCGACCTGCGGACTCGTGCCGATAACAAACCTCTGTCTGAAAGACAGAATTTTAATCATTGCCGGTTTTATAATTGTGATTGTTTTGCCTTTCAGGCGATGTTGAGGAGAAGCGTTTACCATAGGTTGCGCAGTGTTTGACCTGCGGTTATGAAAACGCCATCCTTTTCGGAGTGAAGAAGAAAAAATTAAAAAGGCGACTGAATAATTACAAAATAAAAATTCTACTTAAACATCGCATTTTACGTATTTTCATTTTCTTAAAATTTGTATTTTATGTATATGTATAATATGACGATGCGTTTTGCTTCTCCGAAACCGGATAGAATATCTGTCTATTCTATTTATTCCGTTTATTTTAACAAATTTTCAAAAAAATCGAAATTTTTTGATAAGTTCCATTGACAAATTTTGCTAATCTTTGTAATAACTTGTTGTAAAAGTTTTTCGGAACGGAACCGAAAAAATTCCTATTAATGTTAAGTGTTGGGAAATTTCTAAAAACTAAATATCTTTACACCTGAAAAATATTGGTCAATCCTTGTATTTCTAGTGTGAGATTGTAAAAAATAAGTTTTTTGGCAATTCCCTACCGGTAAAATTACTGTAATTTTTCAAAATATTCTGCCGGAATTTGTCGGCTGGATAGTTTTAATCCTCAACTCCACTTATAAATATGGTTAGTAACACTAGTACACAGAATGGTTTTTCACTTGTTATTGTCGAATCACCCGCGAAGGCAAGAACAATCGGTCGTTTTTTGGGTAATGATTATGTTGTTGAGGCAAGTATTGGTCATATTCGTGATTTGCCGAGTGTTGCGGGTGAAATACCGGAAAAATACCGCAAAGAAAAATGGTCGCGACTCGGTGTCAATGTCGATGCCAATTTCGAACCGATTTATATTGTACCAGACGAAAAACGTAAACAAATTAAAAAATTAAGCGACCTCATTAAAGGCGCCAAAGAAGTTTACCTCGCAACAGATGAAGACCGTGAAGGCGAAGCAATTAGTTGGCATCTTGTTGAAACACTTAAACCGAAAGTTCCGATTCATCGGCTTGTGTTTCACGAAATTACAAAAAAAGCAATTCAGAATGCGTTGTCATCACCGCGTTCTATTAACAGCGATCTTGTTCAGGCTCAGGAAACACGCCGGATTATTGATCGGCTTTATGGTTACGAAGTTTCGCCATTATTATGGTACAAAATCCGTCCGAAACTTTCAGCAGGACGTGTTCAAAGTGTGGCGGTTCGGCTGATTGTCGAAAGAGAACGCGAACGAATCGCGTTTTGTTCGGCAATGTATTGGGATTTGTTGGGAAATTTCGCAGTTAAAAATGAAACAAAATCATTTCAAGCCGGATTGATTCTGGTTGGTAAACGTAAAATTCCAACCGGTAAGGATTTCGATCCTACAACCGGTAAATTACTCAATCCTGATGGTTGTTTATTACTTGATGAAAGTGCAGCGAAAAATCTGGTAACACGACTGTTGCCGTTACCTGCCAAAGTTAAATCGGTTGAGGAAAAACCTTATACTGAAAGACCTTACGCACCATTCACTACTAGTACGCTTCAACAGGAAGCAAACCGAAAATTCGGTTTTACGGCACGGACAACAATGAGTCTTGCCCAAAATCTGTACGAAAACGGTTACATTACTTATATGCGAACCGATTCGACCAATCTTTCTGATGAGGCAATTCATGCTGCAAGAAATCATGTTTTGCATGAATACGGTAAGGATTATCTACCGGATTCGCCGCGAATCTACAAAACCAATGTTAAAAACGCTCAAGAAGCACACGAAGCAATTCGTCCTGCCGGAAGTTCTTTTGAGTTGCCGGAAAACCTGAAAAATAAACTAACACACGAACAATTCCGACTTTACGATTTGATTTGGAAACGAACGGTTGCGTCTCAAATGTCCGATGCACGCGGTAAACGGAAACAATTAATTGTTGAAATTGACGATGCTCAATTTTCTGTTAGTGGCAAAACGATAGAATTTCCTGGTTATCTTCGTGCTTATGTTGAAGGTTCCGACGATCCTGATGCGGAACTTGCGGATCGGGAAATGTTGTTGCCGTCTGTTCGTTCCGGCGATGAGTTACAAACGCTTGCCCTAGACCCCAAATCTCACACCACGATGCCTCCGTCACGGTATTCCGAAGCCGCACTCACCAAAGTTCTGACCGACAGAGGAATCGGAAGACCAAGTACTTACGCATCAATTATCGAAACAATTTTGAACCGTAATTATGTGTTCAAAAAAGGCGGTGCTCTTGTTCCGACTTGGGTGGCGTTTGCCGTTTGCCAGTTGATGGAAAAACATTTACCCGATTTAATCAATTATGATTTCACTGCTCAGATGGAAGATCAACTTGATGCAATTAGTCGCGGTGAATTGGGACATCTTCGTTATCTGAAAGATTTTTATTTTGGTACAGAATCACAGGAAACCAATCCGCACATGAGTGGTTTGAAACCATTGCTCAACCACAAAACAGAAGAAATTAACGCACGGGAAGTCAACACGATTTCTTTAATACATCAGAACACGGACAATACCGAACCAATTGTTGTACGGATTGGTAAGTTTGGACCGTTTTTGCAACAAGGTGAACGAACCGGTAATCTTCCTGAAGACTTGCCGCCGGACGAACTTACCCATGAAAAAGCCATAGAACTCCTCAATAATGCACAACGTGCCGAAGAACCGCTTGGTTTTGATCCGGATTCTGGTAAACCGATTTTTGTCAAAAGTGGTCGTTTTGGTCCTTATATTCAGCGCGGCAATTCTGATGATGAAGAAAAGCAAAATGTTTCATTGCTCAAGGGGATGACACCGGAGACGATTGATCTTGAAACTGCCCTTAAACTGTTGAGTTTACCGCGAAATCTTGGTAAAAATCCGGAAAATAATGAGGATGTTCTGGCAAGAGATGGTAAATTCGGACCGTATATTGTGTGCGGTAAAGAAACACGGTCATTACCGGATGGAGTTTCGCCGTTGTCAATTGAACTTGATCAGGCGTTGGAACTCTTAGCGCAACCAAAATTTCGCGGACGGCGCGGAACTGCCAAACCAATAGAACCGCTCAAAACATTCGGAGATTCGCCTGTTACAGGAAAACAAGTCAAATTACTTTCGGGACGTTTTGGGAGTTACGTAACAGACGGCGAAACAAACGCCACGTTACCAAAAAACATTACTGTTGAGGAATTGACATTCGACCAAGCAATTGACCTTCTCGCCGAACGCGCCGCAAAAGGTCCTACGCCCAAACGTACCACTCGAAAAAAATCAGCAAAGAAAACCGTTAAAAAAACTGCAAAGAAAAAATAACTTCATAAAGTTGAAAATCAAGTTTTTAAATTATCGTAATTATTCAGCGGAATTTCCGTAATGTTTATTTTTTGTCCGTCCTACGGAAACGACACTTTATTAATCATTGGCACGTTCAAAATAAAAATGCCACTGATATATCACGAAGATTTTACATGTATAACATCACAACCGATTAGTTTTTGTAACTTCTTTATATTATTTTGTACTACAACTGCTGATATAGAGCTTTCAATTATCCCCTGAACCGCAATCACATGTTTATGCCATAACCCAGAATTATCAAGAATACAAACGTATAGATGCTCACAGCCAGTGTGCTTTACTTTTAAATATGGCGTAACGTTATATCCTGAAACAGAAACAATTCGAATTTCCTGCCATGAAGATGATGTATAATATATCTCTCCGTTGAAAAATGAAATATATTTCGTTACAAAATTAAAAACAAATCTGGGATTTTTCCAGATATAAAAATCCCAACAATATATAATAAATACGATCAAAGCAATTAATAGTAGTACAAATACTATAATTAAAAGACAATGAGAGATTATTTTAGTATCATTATTATGTTCCGATTCAGATATTATATTTTCAAATCCTGGCGTTATATTTTCGATTAAAAAAGTGTAACCGTTCACGGTTTTTTAAATTCGGAGTGTATTTTTGGCGTAACAGTTCGTCTTTTAATTTTTATATTGGTCTTGTTTTTTTCTTTTTTATAGTTACAATTCGCGTATGGAGTTGAAAATTGAAAACAAACAATTATTGAAAATTATTTGCGAACTTTTTTATTTGGTAGAACAACTCAATTCAGAGCTTGAGAAATACAATGCCAAAATAGAAAAGCTCACGGCTAAAAATACTTCGGTTGATGTTTTCAACGATTCATCAATGAGACGAGCTTTCATCTCGTTCTTGAATTCGGCGAATGAATAAACACAAACGTGCAATTCTTGGAACATCGCAACGAAAAATACCCGACAACAAAGACGCCATAAATCTTGCCAAACGATTGAGAGATTGGAGCGAGGAGTATTTTTTGT
>JAITBS010000335.1 GCA_031283515.1 Planctomycetaceae bacterium | reverse complement strand
CGAAGTATTTACCGTAGGTCGCGCTTCGCTTGACCTACGGTTATGAAAATGCCGCCCATTCGGGGTGAAGAAGAAAAAATAATAATTCCACTGATATATTACCTATTTTGTTATTTAGTTTGTTTCATATTCTCAAAAAGATTTTTGAAAAAAAAATTCCATGCCTCGATTTATTTTAACAATATTTTTACTTTTAATTTTTACTTCTGTGGTTTCTGCGGTGGAACATCCCAATGTGATTCTTGTTGTTACAGATGATCAGGGATATGGCGACATTGCAGCACACGGGAACACAATTATTAAAACGCCGGAAATAGATAAACTTCACAACGAAAGTATTCGTTTCACAGTAATATATACATTTTGCATCCATTATTTTAATGTTACAACAATTTATACTAAACAATTCCAATCGCGGCAGGGACAAGCCGGTGAGTACACCGACACAACGTTTCTTAAACAAATCGTAACTTAATAAAACATCAATCAAGTGAATGCAAGAAGGATAACTCTAAACCTCAACCTAAAACAATTAAACAAAGGAGAAAAAATGAAACGTTTCTTAGTCATGGTTATTGTGTTGTTAGTGATAAACTCAGTAATTTACGGAGCAGAAAACAAGAAGCCGAATGTTCTTTTTATTGCGGTTGACGATTTGCGTACCGAATTAGGATGTTACGGAAAAAATCACATTCAATCGCCCAATATTGACCGTTTGGCAGCACAAGGAACACTTTTTGAACATGCTTATTGTATGGTTTCCGTTTGCGGTGCGTCGCGTTCGGCGTTGTTGACGGGAACACGTCCGAAGTATAACCGTTTTGTTTCTGCGGATGTTTACGCATCCAAAGACGCCCCAAATGCAATTCCGTTGAATACGCATTTCAAAAATTATGGTTACACGACAATTAATAATGGTAAAGTATTTCATTTTCCCGAAGATCACAACAATGGTTGGAGCGAACCGGCATGGCGTCCGAAGGGTCCGGGTTATGCGTTACCGGAATCGTTGGAAGCGTTACAAAAAGACAGAGAATATAAATCCGAACTAGGAAAAAACAAAAATAATAAACCGGACGCAAGAGGTCCGGCATGGGAATCTGCTGATGTACCGGATCATTTTTATCGTGACGGTCAAACGTTAGAAAAAAGTCTAACCGATTTGCGAAAACTCGCTGCAAACGGAAAACCGTTTTTTCTTGCGGTCGGTTTTGTGAAACCGCATCTTCCTTTTGTTGCGCCGAAAAAATACTGGGATTTGTACAAAAAAGAAGATATTAAACTGCCGGAAAATTTCCGTTACACTCCTAAAGATGTTCCTGATGAAGCGGTTCATAATTTCGGTGAATTGCGGAATTATGCCAATATTCCCAAGAAAAACGAACCGATTTCCGATGAAACCGCAATAAATCTGATTCACGGTTATTATGCTTGTGTCAGTTACACAGATGCGTTGATTGGCCGTTTGCTTGATGAATTGGAAACGTTAAAACTTTCGGAGAACACAATTATTGTTCTTTGGGGCGATCATGGTTGGCATTTAGGCGAACATACAATGTGGTCAAAACACGCCGTTTTTGAGAACACAATGAAGGCGCCGTTGATTATTAAATTGCCCGCACAAAAAGCGGCGAAACGATTTTCGTTACCGGTTGAGTTTATTGATATTTATCCAACGCTTAACGATTTAGCGGGATTACCGGAGCCGCAACAAAATCAGTTACAAGGAAAGAGTCTGATTCCGTTGATTGAAAAGCGTGTTACGCCTGACAAATTGTATGCTGCCGGACGTTATGGAGTCGGCGACACAATTTTTGACGGACGATTCCGTTACAGTGAATTTCGTACAAAAAAAGGCGGCGGCGAATTGATTTCACGCATGTTGTACGACCACAAAACCGATCCGCGTGAAAACATCAATGTCATTAACAACCCAGAAAATACCGCCATTATCGACGAATTGAGCAAAGAATTAAAACGAACAATTGACTTGCCATAACTGCATTTATTTTATTTTTGTGAAGGGTTATAAAAAAACCAGTTAAGACAAATTAAAATAAGTCCGCAGATTACGCAGATAGACGCAGAAAAAAATCTGCGTCATCTGCGAACAAAAAAATCTGCGTAATTTGCGGACAAAAAAATCTACGTAATCTGTGGACAAAAAAATCTACGTAATCTGTGGACAAAAAAATCTACGTAATCTGCGGACAAAAAAATCTGCGTCATCTGCGAACAAAAAAATCTACGTAATCTGCGGACAAAACAGATTCAAAAATAGATTATGTCAACTTTTAAAATCCTGATTACTGTTATAATTTTACCTATTTTACCAATTACTCTCTGAACACAAGGAATTTTTTTGTGAAAAAGCGAAAAAAAACAGCAAGACCTCTATTGACTCCTAACGCTGTTTCGGATAAAAATTAGGTTCGTTTGACCCGTATTGTATTTTATTTACCAGATTGTAATGGTAAATGAATAACGGTTATTTCAAAGAAACCTTACAAAATAAGGAACATGACAATGAAAAACTTTGTGGAAAATCTCCTGATTTTATTGGAAAACACCATATTATCTTTGGTGAAAAGTCCAATATTAAAATGGGTAATTCAGGAAAAGCAGGGGGGGGGGGGCAAACTGTAGTGGAGAGTTAATAACGGATAGCGGAGCGTGTTCTCGCTCTAAACGCTTTCCAGTAAACTTCTTACGACATTTTTGCTCTTCACCGTTCGGCTTTACGTTAGTCGAACTTCTTGTGGTGATTGCGATTATCGGCGTGTTAATTGCTCTTCTGTTGCCGGCAGTTCAAGCAGCGCGTGAAGCGGCAAGACGAATGCAGTGTAGCAACAACATGAAACAACTGGGAATCGGGTTTCACAATTATCATGATGTATTCGACACTTTTCCGGCTCAGAGAGGGTATTTACGCGGAGGAGGACAATTATGGGGAGCTTTTTTTCAGGTTCTTCCGTTTCTTGAACAACAAACCGCTTATGATTCCATCAAAACAAGCCCCGGTTCCAGTGGTACGATTGTAGCTAATCCTGGTCCCGATCTTGCAAGTATCGTGTTTCTTGGCGAATTTTCGGTTCCGTCTTTCTGTTGCCCCTCTGACCCGACATCAAGACAGAAAAACACACAAACAGGTACCAACGGTCCGTTATACAAAACAAGCATGAGACTTTCTACCGCAGATATCGTTCTTAATAACCATGATAATGGAGGTTGGGGACATTTCACTGAAGGTCAATGGCGGGCACGAGCTCCATTCATTGAATTTACATGGCACTCAACCGCTTCATTTCTTGATGGTACATCCAATACCATTATGGCAAGCGAGTCCGTAACATCAACCGAATTATATTCAGACCGGACAATTAAAGGCGGTATTGCCTTTGAATCTTCCATTTACGGAGGAAGTAATGATATTGACCCAAGCAAATGTCTGGCAGTACGTGATCCCGGAGATCAAAATCTCATCGTATCGAGTAAATATGATACAACAAAAGGAAGTTGGCGCGGCGGTCGTATTATTGATGCAAGACCCGCTATGACCGGATTCAATACGGTTTTACCTCCCAATTCGCCCAATTGTTACCGTGCTGATGTTGGCTCATGGGGATTTTATAGCGTTTCAAGTCAACATACCGGCGGCGTCAATTCCGTGTTCGGAGACGGTTCGTGCCGATTCATTTCCGAAACAATTAATTGCGGTAATCTCAATACTACATACAAACCGCGTGAATATTTCAATACGGCAAGTCCTTTTGGTGTTTGGGGTGCTCTCGGTTCACTCAACGGCGGAGAAATTGCTGTCCCTTAAATTCGTTTCGATAATTTAACCTAAATCTTTTAACTTAAACTTTTATTTTTTATTATGTTTCATTCTATGTTCAATTTATTCCGTTACATTGTTTTTTTGTGTTTATTGATTCCTTTTTTGTCAGGATGCAATCAATCGCAACGTCCGGCTGGGCTTCCACCGTTGCATCCATGCACCATCACCGTAACACAAAACGGAGTTCCCGTAACCGATGTGTCCGTACAACTTATTGCCAAAGAAGAAAGTGTTTGGCCCGTTACCGGAATCACCGATACTTCGGGCAATGCGGCTTTGGTAACGTATGGTCGGTTTCAAGGTGTTCCTGTTGGTGATTACATTGTGGTTCTTTCCAAAAGGTTGACGGAATCAGATACTCCGGCAAATGAATACGTTTCGGGAATAACTCATGTGTATTCGCTCATCGACAATAAATACTCCACCGCAGAAACAAGCTCCTTAGAAATGTCCGTTAAAAAAGGACGTAACTCTATGTCATTCGATATAGGTTCACCTGTTCGTATTCTGGTCGATACAATTCGTCCGGGAACTTGAATTGAAAAGTACCGTACATCCAATGAACCATATTGTTGTTAGTTACAAAAAAATCGCTGAAATATTACCATTTTTTTTATTTTTTTGGAAAAAAGTTAAAGTTACTGCTTGATAATTGTATAAGGCGTAATATACTCTGTATAACAATAAACAAAAGGATGTAATAAAATTTGACTGCTGCTTATTTTATAATACGTCCTTAATTGACCTTTTAACTGTTTAACTCATTTTTTTCAGGAGGCAATAATGCGATTTTATTCTTTGGTTTTTACGGTTTTTGTGTTTTTTATTCTTTCTTCAACTCTTATGTTTGCTCAAACGGAATTTCCTGTTTTTGTTGAAGCGGAATCGTTTACCGATAAGGGCGGTTGGGTGGTCGATCAGCAATATATGGATGCGATGGGTTCACCGGTTCTTTTGGCTCACGGAATGGGTGAACCGGTTGCCGATGCTGTAACGGAAATTGTCTTTCCTAAATCGGGAACTTATCGTGTTTTCGTCCGCACACGTAATTGGATTGCGCCCTGGACACCGGAATATGCGCCCGGAAAATTTCAAATGAGCGTGAACAATCAGAAACTCGAAACCGTTTTCGGAACCGAAGGCAATCCTTGGCATTGGCAAAACGGAGGAACCGTTAATATCAAAAACGAAAAAGTTAAAATTACGTTACATGATTTGACTGGTTTTGACGGACGGTTGGACGCGATTCTTTTCACTGCCGATGAAAAATATGTACCGCCGGAAGATATTCAGGAAATCGACAAAATTCGCCGTAAAACATTGAATTTAGCTGTTTCACCGTTGGAGGCTCCGTTGGTAAAAGAAGGAGTTTTTGATTTAGTTGTTGTTGGCGGCGGTATTGCCGGAATTTGTTCCGCTATTTCTGCTGCAAGACTTGATTGTAAAGTTGCGCTTATTCAAAATCGTCCGACAGTGGGCGGTAATAATAGTTCGGAAGTTCGAGTTCATCTTCAGGGTCGGATGGGACATCCGCCTTATCCCAATCTCGGCAACCTCGTTCATGAACTCGATCCGCAGCACGAAGGTAATGCTCAACCCGGTGAATATTACAAAGACGATAAAAAACTCAACGCCATTAAAGCCGAAAAAAATATCACACTCTATCTGAATACCCATATTATTGCAACAGAAACGATAAAATCTGCGGATGGTTTGATTGAGATTAAATCTGTTATTGGTAAAAATATTGAAACGGGTATTGAAACGAAATTTGCCGGTAAACTTTTTGCGGATTGTAGTGGTGACGGAAATCTTGGTTTTCTTGCCGGAGCCGAATGGCGAATGGGTCGTGAGTCGAAGGCGGAAACACGTGAAACGCTTGCACCGGAACAACCCGATAAAATGACGATGGGAGCATCGGTTCAATGGTATTCTGTACCGGTTAAAGATGCGGATGGGAAACCGGTTAAGACGGAATTTCCGCCGCTTCCTTGGGCGCATCAGTTTACGCATGAGAGTGCGCAACCGATGGTTCAAGGTGATTGGGATTGGGAAACCGGTTTGAATTACGATCAGGTTTGGGATATTGAGCGGATTCGCGATAACGGACTTCGTGCCGCTTACGGACATTGGGCGTACATGAAAAACCAAAGCGAACCGAAATGGCGTGAAAAAGCGGAAACCCGAAAACTTGGTTGGGTTGCCTTTATTGCGGGAAAACGTGAATCACGGCGTTTGATGGGTGATGTGATTCTTCAGGAACAGGATATTGTACAGCGTGAACTTTGGCCCGATGCCAGTTTTGTAACAACATGGACAATTGACCTGCATTATCCTGAAACGAAAAATGAAAAATATTTTTCCAATGAAGCATTTCGAACAGTTGCCAAGCACAAAGGTATTCAACCTTACGCTATTCCGTACCGAACACTTTATTCAAAAAATGTTTCGAATCTTTTTATGGCGGGACGATGTATTAGTGTTACGCATGTTGCACTTGGAACAATCCGTGTTATGCGGACCGGTGGAATGATGGGTGAAGTAGTCGGCATGGCGGCATCCATTGCAACAAAAAATAATACAACACCGCGCGGAGTGTACGAAAAATATTTGTCAGAACTAAAACAGCTGATGGAAAAAGGTGTGGCAGCGGCACCGGAACAGTATTGGCATTCAGCGCAACCGAATCCGTCTGGTAAACCGGTTCAAAAATTAACACCGCCGACATGGTTACCGAAAGCCGGCAAGAATCTTGCCCGCGACGCTCAAATTACTGTTTCGAGTCTTTACCGGAAGGCAAACTATCCCGCAACAAATATCAATGACGGCAACATGGATATTACCAACAATGCCGGACGTTGGGTTAGTGATGAAGGCGGAGATTTGCATTCGGAACCGCATTGGGTTGAGCTGACTTTTCCGCAACAAGTTGAAATCAACGCATTACGATTGATTTCCGGTCAATCCGGCGGGACAACACCGATTCAGGATTTCGTACTTCAATACCGTAACGGTTCAACATGGACTGACATCGGCGGAACCAAAACAGAATCAAACGATGTTCCTGATCTTGGCAAACGTTTTCCAACAGTAAAAAGTTCGGCGTTCCGGCTTGTGATCACAGCAACTCCCGGTAATTTAGCCCGAATCTGGGAATTCGAATTGTATAAAACAGAATAATTCCAAAATTTTTCCGGCGGTTTATCACTGCTTTTACTTTAAAATTCGGTTAAATTTTTTTCTGATGTGAAATTTTTCGGTAAGTAGAGCGTGCAGTGAAGAACCGAAACGTTACGGCGAAATCAAAAAACGGCCGCTCGGCGTTACCAATATGATGTTGACGCAATCGCTTAAAGAATTAGAATCGGACAATTTGATTACCCGCAAGCAATACAACGAAATTCCGCCTAAAGTTGAATACCGTATCACAGAAAGCGGAAAAAGTCTTTTTCCCGCGTTACATTTGTTCACGCATTAGGGTATTGATCACATGAACGCTCACACAAATTGCACAATGTTTTGCGGAGAATGTCAAAACGGCAATTCAATTTCCGAAAACAATGATTCAATCTTGCTCGTAACAACAAGTAAACCTCGTTCAGATAATAATAACAATAATGAATAATGGATGTAAATGTAATAAATAAAGGACAAATTGGTCAAATAAAAATGGTCAAGTGTAAGTGAAATTGTTGTACCCGATGACCAAAATAATTATTATCGGGTGTCTCTAATAATTTCGCTTGCTCTGATTTCAAGAAACAAAAAATTTAACCAACACTTAACAAAGAGGGAAATTTAAAAATGACTAACTTACAATTTTTGTTGAAACTGAAAATGTTTTATATTATCGTTTCTATAATATTCATAGTAAACATTGTTATTGCGCAACAAATTGAAACATCAAAAAATGATACGCCCCGAAATCGTGTTCCTGCTAAAGGTTTTGCGGTACATTCTCACGAGGATCAATTTCATTCGTATGAATTTACTCGTCATGCGGTTGGTGATTATGATGTTCAAATTGAGATTTTGTATGCGGGTATTTGTCATAGTGATTTGCATGCGGTTCGGGATGAACAAAAAAATTTTGGTATTCATGCGAATTACCCGATGGTTCCCGGACACGAAATTGCCGGACGTGTGGTGAAATCCGGCAAAAATGTAACTAAATTCAAAATTGGTGATTTTGCCGGAGTGGGTTGCATGGTGAACGCTTGCGGGAAATGTGGTTCATGCTCGGCGGGGAAAGAACAATTTTGTGAAAAAGGAACGGTCTTTACCTACAGTTCCATCGACCATTATCACGAACACGAAATAACAATGGGCGGTTACTCAAATAATATTGTTGTTGCGGAAAATTTCGCTATTAATATTCCGAAAAATGCAGATTTGAAAAAGACAGCTCCGTTGCTTTGTGCGGGAATTACCACATGGTCGCCTATTAAGTTCAGCAAAGTGAAAACAGGTGATAAGGTTGGAGTGGCGGGTTATGGCGGAGTGGGACACATGGCTGTTCAATATTTGGTCGCTTTGGGTACGGAGGTAACGGTGTTTGATACAAGCGAAGAAAAACGTAACGATGCTAAACGTATGGGAGTTAAACGTTACGTCAATATTCGTCATCCACAAGAACTCGAAAACTTGAATAACACAATGGATTTTATTATTACAACAATTCCTGCTGATTACGATCCGTTAATATATGTACGGATGTTAAAAATAGGCGGAGAAATAGCTGTTGTGGGTTTACCGCCAAACTCTAATATCAACATATCGAAATTACCGCTTGGTGCCGCCTATCGAAAGATTTATGGATCGTTAATTGGCGGTATTAAGGAAACACAGGAAATGCTTGATTATTCGGTTGCCAACAATATTTATCCCGAAGTAGAAGTAATCAAAGCCGAATCTTCCGAAATTGATAAAGCATACCAAAACTTAGCAAACGGAAAAATGAAATTCCGCTACGTAATTGATATGAGTACACTAAAATAGAGAGTCTATGTAATATTAGGAGTTTAAGAATCTAAGTTTTTGCTGCCGGTATCGGCAAGCCGCGTGCGATAGAGCCGCGCATTTCAGTGTCTGATTGGATATTTTTCAATCGATAATAGTCTATAATAC
>JAITBS010000267.1 GCA_031283515.1 Planctomycetaceae bacterium | reverse complement strand
AATTAAGAATATTTTAGTAATTTGCGAACAAAATATCTGCGAAAATCTGCGGACTCTGTTGATAAAATAGACAGTTACAATTTGATCTATCATTTGAACTTTGTACAATTCTTGATTCTGTTGTTTCGCAACAAATAAATCCGATAACGATTGACATTGGTCTGTTTTAATATTAGATTTATAAAAATATTGTTTCATCAGCATTTTCGTTCAAACGGATAAAGAAAAATAAAAGATTACTTAACTTGTTTGGGAGGAGCATTTTATTGTCGCTCATTGTTTCACGCATTAGTAAGGCATATCCGGTTCGTTCCGGTTGGTTACCAATTCTTCGCGATTGTTCGTTTGAGTTAGAATCCGGTCAAAGTTTATCGGTTGTTGGTCCAAGCGGTTCCGGTAAAAGCACTTTGCTGAGTATTCTCGGTACACTCGAACCCGCAAGTTCAGGATTGGTTTGTCTTGACAATATTCAAATTTTATCGCTTTCCGAAAAGGAGTTGCCTAAGTTTCGACGGCACAAAATCGGATTTGTTTTTCAAGAACATCATCTTTTGCCGCAATGTACTTCGTTGGAAAATGTCCTCATACCGTTTTTGGCTGAAGGTCGGATTGCAAAAGAGCAACATGATCGGGCATTGTTTTTATTGAAACATATTGGTCTTGCCGACCGTTTGGAACATCGTCCGGCAGAACTTTCCGGCGGTGAACGGCAACGTGTTGCAATTGCGAGGGCATTGGTTTACAGTCCGTCCCTGATTTTAGCCGATGAACCCACCGGTAATCTTGACCGAAATAACGCAACAATAATCAGCGATTTATTGCTGGAACTTTCAAAAACGACAATACTTGTGATCGCAACACATGATCCGGTGTTGGCAGCCCGAACCTCACAACAATTCCAAATCAATTCCGGTACACTCGTTAAAACAGGAACAACTTCCAATTCCTAATATTAACGTCTATTTTTATTACAGAGTCCGCAGATTTTTTAAAACGTAACTGTCTATTTTATTTTTTGAAAATACGAACACACGAAAAAATAAGTATCGATTCCGTAGGTTCGCGAACCAGCATCGAAGAGTTTGTTTTTTCATGGCTCATTGGTAATTTCATGAGCAATTTTGAATTTCGCTTGTTTTGTAAGTCTTTATTACGTTTAGAGTTATACAAAGCATTTTAGGGATTTTCGTTTTTGAGTTTTACTCTAGTTTTTCCTAACTTTGTCTGATTCGGTGCGGCGCGGCTGGTTCTCAATAAACCGGAACGTGAACAAACCTTTTCGGTATAGAGTTTTATTGTACCGAAAAACCTGCGTCAAACTTCGTCCCAAGTTGGGTGTTGATCTTGTCAATTCTGATAAATTTGATATTCTAGGTAAAAGATTTATTTTTCTGGAAGTTGACTCGGTTAATTGGTTAGAATGTTCAATGAAATGTCCGTTTCATACCCAAGCACTGAATAATTACAAGTTTTAATTCTTGAAATTTATTTTTGATCGGAATACCGGATGCACTTTTTGAATTATTTTTGATAGAATCTTACCAACATGGTAATACTCGTAATATTCTGGAAAAAACAAAACTGAGAAAATTATTGGTATTACTGTTATTCCGTTCTTGTTTTTATTTCGCAACGATTATTGTTTTTATTACTGTTTTTCACTTTTTCAATGAAAACTGCGATTAGCCGAGAAGGTATTTATTTTTTGTTTATTGTCATTGTGATTCTTGTCGGCTCGGTTATTCGGGAAGTCAATCCGATGTTGCTTTTTGCGGCGTTTCTTTGTGCTCCATTGGTAATTGCCTGGCGTTTGGGACGACGTTCACTTCGGGGATTACAGGTTCGCAGAATATTGCCCATGCAGATTTTCGCGGGAGAACCGTTTATCGTTCACCTCGAAACAACAAATCCCAAACCCAAATCATGGTGGTCGCTTTCCAGTTGGGGAATTGTCGTCGTTGATCGAATACAACCACTTTATAACAATTCCCGCGAAAAACAAGAAAAAATGAAACCTTATGAACCCGCAGTTTACTTCGAATATATCCCCAACGAACAAACAAGAAAAAAATCATACGCCGGCCGGTTGCCGCAACGCGGTTGTTACAAAATTGGTCCCGCAATGATTTCAACCCGTTTTCCCTTTGGTTTTTTCCGTCATTGGATGGAACAGCCCAGTCTTAACGGTGAAAATACCGAATTTTGTGTTTACCCCAAACTCGGTAAACTTTCGACCCAATGGAAAACCCGACAGCATGAAGCGAATGAAAATCAACAACGTAATCGATATCGTCCGACTCGTGTTTCCGGTGAATTTTTAGGAGTTCGCCGTTGGCAACGCGGCGATTCCAAACGATGGATTCACTGGCGAGCATGGGCAAAACATCAGGAACCGGTCGTTCGACAATTTGAACAAAATCAAAACCGTGATTGCGCCGTTCTGATTGATTTGTATCAACAAGAAGAATTTAACGAAATGCAACGCGAAAATTTTGAACTGGCAATCAGTTTTACCGCAACACTTGTCTCTGAATTAACTCGGCGCGGTGGTTGTAATTTATTTTTTTCGACCAATACCGGATACAATGACTATCTTTATGGTCCGATTTGCTTGCCGATTGTCGAAAGTATTTTGTATCGTTTGGCATTGGCAGAACCAAGCCGTGAAGATTGTTTAACCAAAACTCTGTTTAAGGCGATTTCTCAAATTGATCCGAGTGCGGAGTTGATTCTTATTACTCCGACGCCGTTCAACTTACTTCAATCGCCTCGTTTTCAGGATGACCAAGCCGATCCGCGATTTCGGGTTTTATTGCAACGTATTCGGGTTGTTGACACCTCCAGCAATGATTTGGAAACAATTTTTACGGTGTAATCCCAATACAGAATATAACGAACAGAATATAAAGAAAACACGGAATTTTCAGATTTATAAATTTTTAGTCCGCAGAGGATGCCGATTTTTGGAGATTATTTTTTGAGAATGACGAAACAGAAAAAATAACAAAATATACGAAAAGAGAATAGATGAAAGACTCTGTGAGTTTATTCAATTTCAATAAACGTTTTAAAAAAACTGTAAAAATTTGTAAAAATCTGTAAAAAACTGCGAAAATCTGCGTAATCTGCGGACACTATTAATAAAACATATTTTAAAATACACAAAATATATTCTATGGAAGACACAATTTTGATTCTTGATTTTGGAGCCCAATATGTTCAATTGATTGCGCGGCGAATCCGTGAAAACGGTGTTTATTCGAAAATTGTTCCGTACACAATTACGGCTGATGAAGTTCGTCGTCATGCTCCGAAGGGGTTGATTCTATCGGGCGGACCGTCCAGTGTTTACGATGAAGGAACGAAACGTTGTGATTTGAGGTTGTTTGATTTGGGTATTCCGATACTTGGAATTTGTTACGGAATGCAATTACTGGTTCAAAGTTTTGGCGGGAATGTCTTACCGGCATTGGGGCGTGAGTACGGACGCGCAACTCTCGAATTAACCGACAATGGTACACAATCGCCGCTTTTTCACGGAACACCGAACATACAACAAGTTTGGATGAGTCATGGCGATCATGTTACGCAATTACCGCCGGAATTTGAATTACTTGCTGTTTCGCCCAACTGCCCGATTGGTGCGACGAAACATCGTGAAAAAAATCTTTACGGAGTTCAGTTTCATCCTGAAGTGGTTCACACTCAATATGGTACGGAAATATTTTACCGATTTGTTCGGAATATTTGTGATTGTCGTGGGACATGGACCATGAAAAATTTTGCGGCAACAGCTGTAGAGCGTTTCCGTAATGAAATTGGTCATGGTCAGGTAATTTGCGGACTTTCCGGCGGCGTTGATTCGGCGGTTGTTGCTGCAATTTTGTCAAAATCTATTGGCAGGCAACTCAAATGTATTCTGGTTGACAACGGATTGTTGCGCAAAGGCGAAACAGAGGCAGTTATTCGGGCGTTTAGCGGACACTTCGATGTTGAACTCAACACGATTGATGCGTCGGACGGTTTTTTGGAACGGCTTACCGGAATTGAGGAACCGCAGGAAAAACGGCGGCGTATTGGTCATTATTTTATTGATATTTTTTCGGAAGCGGCTAAAAAGTTTGGCAATGCTCAATATCTTGCACAGGGAACGATTTATCCTGATATTATCGAGAGCGGTGCCAGTCTTGATCAAACCGGTATTCAACCTGCTGCAACAATTAAACTCCATCACAATGTTGGTGGTTTACCGGAAAAACTGGGATTCAGACTTATCGAACCGCTTCGTGAACTTTTTAAAGATGAGGTACGAAAACTCGGTATTGAGTTAGGATTGCCGGAAGATTTTGTGTGGCGTCATCCATTTCCGGGTCCGGGTCTTGCGGTTCGTTGTCTTGGCGAAGTAACACGAGAAAAACTCACGCGATTACGTAACGCTGATGCTATTGTAGTTGAGGAAATTCGGAATGCTGGTTTTTACCGTGAGGTGTCGCAGGTTTTTGCGGTGCTGTTGCCGGTGAAAAGCGTGGGCGTAATGGGTGACGGACGGACTTACGACGATGCTATTGCGATCCGTTGTGTTACTACCGACGATTTTATGACTGCCGATTGGTCGCCGCTCCCGGATAACTTGCTCCGCAAAATGTCAACTCGAATCATCAACGAAATTAAAGGTATCAACCGTGTTGTGTACGATATTAGTTCAAAACCGCCGGCAACTATCGAATGGGAATAAATGCGGAAGGTAAAGAATAACCTAAGGGAACTTCGTAATATATCAGTGGAATTTTTTTTGAATTTGTTTATTACAAGGTAGGCGACCCTTCGGCGAAACGTTGACTACCTTGTAATTTCCAACTGTAAACAAATTCAAAAATATTCCACTGATAGATTACTTTTTTTGAGAATTACGAAACAAACAAAATAGCAAAACAGACGAAAAGAGAACTGAACAGACCAAAGATATGGGATTCTATTCAATAAACTTTTTAAAAGAATCTGCGTAATTTGCGGACTAAAAATAGACAGTTACCTGTTATACTCATTGCATTTTAAAATGCGGTTAGGTTGTTTTATTTTTTTCTGGTGAATGATTTTGGTATTTTACTTATTTTGGAAGTAAATACGACTGGTTACAACATCTAAGTTTATCTGTATCGAAAATTGACAATAATCACTACAAAACAACAACCAGTGAATAGTTACCTATTTTTTAGAAGTATCATAATAGAACGGCTGACTTCTTCGGCAAGGGCTTTTTGACCTTCGGTTGTGAAATGGATTCGATCGTTACCGATCAATTCTTTTGTTCGTTCGATAAACGGCGTATAAAGATCACAGATCGGAATATCGTGTTCCTTCATTATCTTATCGGCGACATCATTCAAAAGTGATCCGTTAAGTGGAGCATCTGTTGGTTCATCTTTGTCGTTGAACGGAGTTGTTCGCACCCAAAGAAGTTTCGCATCGGTTTTTTGTAATTGTTCGATTAACTTTTCAAGATTTTCAGCATATTCTTTTGCTAGACGATTACGATCATGGATTCCAAAATTGAAAACGATTATGTCCCATTTTCCCTCTCCTTGTCCTTCTTTGAGCCAACCATTGATTTCGTGTAAACCGGTTGTTGTCGAACCACAATTTGCCGGAGCACGGTGGACATTGGCTTTTCCGGCGAGGAGGCTTCTAACTGGTTGTGTATAGGAGCGAGAAATTGAGTCGCCTATCAATATAACACGAGGTAGATTGGGATCATCTTTCACAAAATCCCAAGCATTACTCCGTTTCGCTAATTTATCTTTAAGATGAAGCGGAAAATAAAAACCACCGAGATATTTTTCGAGTGTATGTTCCCAAACCTGTTCTTCCACAGAGAGTGTAGAAACTAAGGCACGATAGGCATCGTAATCTTTCTGTTCCACTCCTTGCGGAGCTTTGTTTTGTTGAGCCGCTTCAGTAACATTTGTTGGTTCTCCTTTCGGCGGTGTTGTTTGCGCCAAAAGTAAAAATGGAAAAAAGAGAAACAATGTTCCAGCAATAATCGGTAATTTGTGTTTCATTGGTTTTATTGATTGTTTGATTTCAGGTCGAAATTGAAAATATTTTTTCCTTTAACAACTTCGGCAGTCAAACCGGAAGTTTGTGCGTCATTGTATTTTTCTGGAATGATGTGAAGGATTGGAATATCGGGCGAGATACCTCGTTCCTGATCAGTAATTTCCTTAGCTGTCGGTTCACGGGACGGAACATCTTTACTGATAGCGACACGATAATGACCGACCATTGTTCCGGCTCCGCTCGTGCCGCCTTGTACCGCAGTGAGTTTGAATGTTCCTTGCATATCTGTTCGGGCATACGCTGATTTTCCGATATTCGAATCGGACGGAATAAACGTCAATGTTGCTCCTTCAAGTGGTATTCCGTCAAGAGTTACCGTTCCTTCCACAACTTCAACACGGAAAGAACCACCCGAACAACCAACAACAAACAGGAACAAAAACAAAATCAATATTACATGAATTTTTTTCATTGTCAATTTTTGGTATTGTTAAGTTAAAAAATTTATTAATGACACGATACTTACGTGATTATAACGCTTTGGATTCGCTACCATCTGGTGTTCCCATTGCGCCCCAAATTCCGAAAATAGACGGTCCGGTATAAGTTCGAAACGGATCACTAGACACACCAAGAATTGTCGCAAGCGATGTTCCGGTTGGAAGAGTACCGGTATCAATTGTTTCTGAAACGAACCGAACAGAACCATCGCAAATCGAAACATTGACTCCACCGGAATGAAAACTTCCCGCCGAAATAATCGAAATATTTGAACTCATATCAGTATTAGCGGAACAGGAAGGTGAATTGGGTGCAAGCATGGTAGTGAACCCGATCATTGGGGCTCGACCAAATGACATTGCCATTCCTGCTCGGCGATATGCATTCGATGCGTCCATTCCAGCTCCAGTTGTTAATGATGTTCCGTTTCTGAATCCTAAACAAACACTTGGTAGCGATGTGTGAGAAATGGTATTACTATAAGCGGCTCCTCCACGAATCGGCGGATTGGCTTGATAGAAAACAACCGGAAAACATTCACTGAACATGACGGTATTACTGCTTCCATCAGTGATTTTCGCAAAAGAAATTTCTGCGTCCGCTCCGCGTTGAAAAACGCCACGCGGAGTATTGGTTCCAGTTCCTACTGGCAAAGTCAAATCGCCCATGTTAGCTCGATAACAAAGTGTAGCCAATTCGGTTCGTGGAACAACGGCATCACCGTTAGAAGGACACAAAACGCTGGAAACCGGAATTGTTCCGCGTCCGCTATAGGAACTTTTGCTGTATGTCCAACTCAAGTCAATGCCGGTGGTTTGTAAATCTCGGCAATGTTCCTGATAAAGAGCCGATTGTTCGATAAATGGCAGGAGTGGTGTTACGAAACCGATTCGTTCTCTTCCATTTGTTTTGTCGGTTGAGGTTCCTGAAATTGTTGTATCGCAACCCATTGATTTTTGATAACAACTATTCGGGAAATAAGCATAGACATCGTGATGGTTATGTGTTGCAATGGATATTTGTTTAAGATTGTTTGTACATTGCATCCGTCTTGCTGCTTCTCGGGCGGCTTGGACGGCTGGCAACAGAAGAGCGATTAACACGCCGATTATCGCAATGACCACAAGAAGTTCGACCAACGTAAAGCCGAACGATGAAGAGTGAAGACGTTGTAAGAAGTTTGCAGGAAAGCGTTTAGAACGAAAACTCTTTCCTCTGTCCGTTAGCAACTCTCCACTACATAGTGCCCCCCCCCCCCTGCTTTTCCTGTCTTGCCCAATTTAACATTGGACTTTTCGCCATGTGAAATAGGGCGTTTTCCAATAAAATCAGGAAATTTACTACAAAGTTTTTCATTGTCTTGTTCCTTGTTTTACAAGTTTTTTTGAAATCACCACGAAACACTTACCGAAACACAACACGGTAATAGAACATTACGCGGTTAAGTTAAAGATCGAAGTTTACAGAAAAAAAATCAGATGTCAACAAGGCTCTCTTCTTTTTTTGCCGTTTTTAAAGTTTTGGTAATATTTTATCGGAATTAACCATAAACGATACTTTACCATTATTTTGTTTTTTATCATTTTTCATTGAAATTTTTTCGACGATTTCTTTCATTTTCTCTGATCATTCACAAAACTCTGAGTCGTGGGTCGGCAATATGAATGATCAGTGTTTCAAGAATAATTCTTGGATCGTTTCGGCTTGCTCCTTTCAGATCGAGATCGGCTTGGAGAAGCCAGTTCAGAAGTTTGGCACCACGATAACGTCCTAACATTTTAAGTTGTTTTTCCGACTTTTCAATGAAATAACGATTAACTCCAGCTTGTTCCAATACGGCAGCAGTAGAAAGTTTTTTCCCATGTTTTTCTGCATCAAGAATTAGTTGTGTTGCGGCTGCGAATTTTCGGAGTGTTGGAGCAATCTGAGCAAGAATACCAATCGCATTTTCTCCCGCAAGTAATAATTGATCAAGTTGCCGAATTGCAGCGGCTGTTTGACCGGCTAAGGCTAAATCAAGCATTTCAAATGTCGATTGCGAACGCCATGAACCAACTGCTTTTTCAACCAATGTTGTTGTGATTTTTTCTTTGGGAGCAACCATCAGAGCAAGTTTGGCAAGTTCCTGATCTATCAATCCGTGTTCCGCCCCAATCCGTTGGAAAATCATTTCCGCAGCATCAGAATCACAAAGAGTTTTGTGATGATGTTTTGACCAGCGGACAATCCATTTCGGAATCTCTTTTTCCGATAACGATGTTGCCTCAATAACAAGACCTTTTTCCGTAACACGGCTAAAAAGACGGGTGTTGGAAGGAAATGTTTGAAGTAATAAAAGTAACACCGCTTGTCCGGACGGTTTTTCGGTGTATTCCTCCAATTCCGCCCGATATTTTGTAACAAACGGGTCTGCGTCTTCAATAATCACAAGCCGCCGATCACCACCGAACATTGCCGCAGTGTTTACTTCTTTGAGAACATCAATAAATTTTATCGAATCACCTTCAAATCGGGTTAGGGAAAATTCGGCATCCTCATCCGATAGAACCTGACTTCGTAATATCCGAACAGCATGGAATTTCAAAAACGGATCATTGCCATAAACAACACAAATCGCCTTCGCTGAAAATTGCGATGAATCCCAAAGAAAATCGTGAATTGAAACCGGTTTCATTGTTCAATACTGGGTAAAAATCCCAAACAATTTTAGTGTTGGCATCGCCGATGAAAAAAACTACACGCTGGTTTTCAACTTCGACAATGAAATTTTATACACAAGATTTTACAGAAAAATCCTCTTTCTTTCAATAAACTCTTTCGAGTAAATTAAGGTTTATAAATTGGGTGTTGACAAAATGAATGATTTTGATAAATTTTCACCATGTGATTATTTTTGTTCCTAACAATTTTCCAACAATTTTTCCACAAAACGCCAATGTCAAAACACCATGTGAACGGTAATCCGATTATAGTTATTGTAGGATCGATTTTAATATTGTTTGTGTTGATTTTTTATAATGCGGTTTACATTGTTGAACCGGGCAGTGTTGGAGTTGTGGTTCGGCTTGGCGAAGCGCAACCGGAGGCTCTTGAAGAAGGGGTTCATCTGGTTATTCCGTTCATCACCACTGTTAAACCGCTCGATATAAAAATCAAAAAGGCTGAAGTAAAAACCGCCGCCGCCTCCAAAGACCTTCAAACCGTTAACGCCGAAATCGTAGTTAATTACCGTATCGATAAAAATAATGCGGTGAAATTGTTCCGTGATATCGGCGTGAACTATCTCGCAACTGTTATTGAACCGCAAATTCAAGAATCATTCAAAGCAGGTGCGGCGAAATACACCGCTGAAGCTCTTATTACAGAACGTTCTGATGTTTCTGCCGGTATTAGAGAATCAATCAGTTCAAGAATGCAGCAGTTTGGAGTAATTATTGATGCGGTTAATATTACCAATTTTGATTTTTCTCAGGAATTTAATCGGGCGATTGAAGAAAAAATGACTGCCGAACAACGGGCATTGCAAGCGGAAAAGGAATTGGAACGGTATAAATTTGAAGCTCGCCAAACAGTGGAGACTGCGCGGGGTGAAGCGGAAGCGGTGATGGAAAAAGCCAAAGCCGAAGCCGAAGCTCTCAGTCTCAAAAAACAATACGCCACTCTCGAACTCATCTGGCTTTCTGCTGTCGAAAAATGGGACGGAAAATTACCAACTCATTTGTTTACGGCAGCACCGCCAATTCCTGTATTCGATACACAATCTAATACAAAATCAAATACGGATTCTAATACCGATACAAAAAAATAAAGATATTCGGTCTTTGCCAACAATTGATTGTTTTTAGTTGAGAGTTAGTTCATAGTGCCGCAAAGCGGAATTATTGCAGCTTTGGCAGTAATCCGCATGTAACACTATCAACTCTCCACTACTTTAATGTTACTTTTTCAGGATGCGGGAAAATATCATTTCATATTCTGGAACGATAACAAAATAGACAGTTACTAAGAAAAGAGCAATGAATCTTCATAATCAGCGGGATTAACTCCGAGATGACGGAATCCTTTTTCAGTTAGTCGTCTTCCGCGCGGTGTACGAATAAGCAGCTCACTGCGAAGCATAAACGGTTCGACCTCGTCAATCAAAGTGTCCGGTGCAACATTCATTGTATGAGCAACCGAATCAATACCAACCGGTCCGCCGCGAAAAACCCGTAACATTGTTTCCAAAAATTTCCGGTCTTGCGGGTCCAACCCAAGCCGGTCAATACCTTGCATATCCAACGCATCCACTGCAACTTGTAACGTTATAATCCCTTTCCCTTTGGCATCGGCAAAATCACGCACCCAACGGAGTCGGTTATTTGCCAGTCTTGGTGTTCCGCGACTACGAAACGCCACTTCGTATGCCGCATCATCATCTATTTGTACATTTAACTTGCCGGCACTACGGCGCACAATCACCGCAAGTTCATCAACCGTATAAAAATCAAGATGTTCCCGCATCTGAAAACGATCCCGAAGCGGTGCAGAAATTAAACCGGTTCGAGTGGTCGCACCGATAAGCGTAAACGGTTTAAGTTGAATATTCAACGTCCGAGCATTCACGCCTTCGCCAAGTGTTAGGTCAATCCGAAAATCTTCCATCGCCGGATACAAAAATTCCTCAACCGATTTTTGCATCCGGTGAATTTCGTCAATAAATAGTACAGAATTTTCTTCCGCATTGGTCAAATACGGAACAACATCTTTAGGCGATTTAAGTGTTGCGCCATTTCCAATCTGGAGAGAAACACCCAGCTCGCGCGGAATACATGTCGCCAATGTTGTTTTACCAAGTCCCGGCGGACCGTCAAAAAGAACATGACCCAACGGCTCCCGACGCTTTTGCGCCGCCCGTATCGAAATTTCAAGTCGGGTAAAAACATCCCGTTGACCAATTATTTCCGACATCCGTTGCGGACGTAACGCACGATCTTCTTCCAACAATAAATCATTATGAAATTGATTTTGTACGTTTTGTTCCGCCGGTTTTTGTTGTACGTCCTGTGATCCAATAATAATCTCTTTAGGCATAGAATAAATGTTGTAATAATTTGCGTTTACTTTCAATATTTGTATTTATTTCCAATGTTTACCGAGTTCTGCATCCACCACCAGCGGAACCCGAAGAGGTTGACCAAGCATCATTGTTTCAACAACGATTTGTTTCAGTTTTTCGGCATCTTTTTTCGTAACTTCAAAAACGAGTTCGTCATGAATCTGGAGCAGTAAATTCGTTTCTAATTCTCTGGGCAATTGATCGTAGAGCCGAACCATTGCCTGTTTTATTAAATCGGCGGCAGTTCCCTGAATTACAGTGTTAACTGCCTCTCGTTCCGAACGGTTTAGCCCGCCTTTCCGCAAACTTCGGATTCCGTCACGGAAATAACGGCGATGACCAAAAAGTGTTGTTACATAACCATGAGCAAGACAATCGTCTAAAATTGTATCAAGATAAATTCGGATACTCGAATATTTGTCGAAATAACCATCAATGAATTTTTGTGCTTCTTTTTGGCTAATTCCAAGTTGTTTTGCCAGCCCAAACGCCGACTGACCGTAAATCACCCCAAAATTAACCGTCTTGGCAATACGCCGCCTATCCGAATCAACATCTTCAACCGCAACCCCAAAAACTTCCCCTGCAACACGTGTATGAATATCCTCGTTGTTACGAAAAGATTCGCAAAGCCGTTCATCGCCTGAAAAATGAGCCAGTATGCGAAGTTCAATTTGTGAATAATCGCACGACAATAAAAGATCGAATCCTTGACCCGGTTTAAAGGTTCTACGAATTTCTTTGCCTTCAGCTGTTCGTACAGGAATATTTTGCAGATTCGGATGGCTTGAGCTTAACCGTCCCGTTGATGTAACAACTTGATTGAAGGAACTATGAATTCGTCCGGTTACCGGATGAATCAATTCCGGTAACGCATCAACATACGTACCTTTGAGTTTCGCCAGTTGCCGATGCTCCGCAACTTTCGCCGGCAACGGATGTTTCGAAGAAAGTTCCTCAAGAACTTCAATATCCGTACTTTGTCCGGTCTTCGTTTTACGTACACTTTTTAATCCCAATTCGTCAAATAAAACGGTTGCCAGTTGTTTCGGAGACGCAATATTAAATTCATGACCGGCAAGTTCATAAATTTCCGTTTCAATTTTATTTTGCTTTTGAGTGAAACGGTTACTCAATTCTTTGAGCATCTCCGTATCAACCGTCACGCCAATAAACTCCATCTCCGCAAGAACAGCAACAAGCGGAATTTCAATTTCGTAAAACAATTTTGACATTTCCGGCTGTGCTTCGAGACGGTGTTTAAGTAACGGATAAAGCAGCCAAACAATCAAAGCGTCTTCACCCGCATAATCTGCTGCAATATCCGTTTGTACTTCATTCATTTGTCGTTGTTTTTTACCGCTTCCGATCAATTCTTTGATTTGAATTGTTTTGTGTTTCAGATAATACTCCGCCATATCGTCAAGGTTATGGTTCATTTCGTTGCGCAACAGATAATCGGCAATAATCGTGTCAAAAACTAAACCAATCAATTGAACTCCGGCGTTTCGAAGTACAACAATGTCGTATTTCAAATTCTGTCCGATTTTTCCAATTGCCGGATTTTCGAGAATGGGACGAAGTGTTTCCAGTATTTCTTTCAGATTCAGAGTTGCGGCTCCAAGCGGTCCGCAAAACGGTAAATACCACGCTTCATTGTTATTCCACGCAAACGACATACCAACAATTATTGTGTAACGCGGTGATGTTGCGTCAAAACAGGGTTCTATCGGTGCCGTTTCCGTGTCAAACGAAAATACCGGTTGCATTTTGAGTTGCTTGAAAAAATCTTCAAATTTTTCCGGCGTATCAACAAGATGATAAGTTGGATTTACGAGTTTAGGAGATAAATTTTCCGCCGCTGTTTTCTGTTTTTGGTCAAACAATGTCGGTTCAACTGCACTCTGAATATTAGACGTTGTTACACTTTTAACACCAATATTACCGTCATTACCAACACGGTCAGTTTGATCAATTTTCGCCAATAATGATTTAAATCCGAAACGGTAAAATAATTCACGTAACTTTTCGTAATCAATTCCTTTATATTCATTGACCGTCCAATCAATTTTGACCGGTACATCGTTACGCAATCTAACAAGTTGCCGACACATTAAGGCGATTTCTTTATTATTTTTGATATTTTCCTGCCGTTTTTTTCCGGCGATTTCTGAAACATGTTCAAAAACATTTTCAAGAGTTCCGAATTTGTTCAATAATTCGGCGGCGATTTTGGGACCGATGAGCGGTACACCGGGGATATTATCGGTTGCGTCGCCAACCAAGGATTGAAAATCAACAACCTGTTCCGGTCTGATACCCCAATCGTCAAACAATTCTTTTGTCCGATAAAAACTTTGCTTGCGAAGATTGAACAGCGAAACCTGTGCGTTAATTAGTTGCCGACAATCTTTATCAGAAGTAACAAGTACACAACGACCGCCTTGTTCCGCAACCATTCCGGCAATAGTTGCCAGAATATCATCGGCTTCAAAACCGGAAATACCAAGCGGTAATATTCCCATAGCATCAAGAATGTCACGAGTAAAATCAATTTGCGGACGTAAATCATCCGGCATTGCGGTGCGGTTTGCTTTGTATTGGTCGTAGATTGCCGCCCGAAATGTCGGTTCCGGCATGTCAAAAGCACAGAAAAAATAATCCGGCTGATGTTTTTCAAGAAGCGAAAACAAATCGCGTGTAAAACCATACACCGCCGCAACCGGTTCGCCTTGCGGACTGTTCATCGGCGGCAGCGCATGAAATAATTGATACAAAATACAATAAGCGTCAAGGATATAAACTGTTTTATTAGGGAGCATTTTTTTGTTGCAGAATATTTTTATTTGATTATTACCGCCATTCATGAAAACATTGAGAACAATTCCGTTCATCAGGAACACCGGAAAATATCTCTGTGTGAATGTGCGTGCCGGAATCGAATATTATACAACAATCATTCGTATTGTCAAATTAGAACCGTTCACAACTATTTCTTGAAAATACGAAACAACGAAAATAACAAAATAGACGCAATTTTTTGTTGCAATTCTTTTCGTATGTTGTTATCTAAAACAGACGGTAAAACCAATAATGAAAATCGCTGCATCAATGAATCCGTGACTAATCCAAGTTCCCCAGATGGAATCACTTCGTTTGTAAAGCCAAGCCCAGTACAAACCGCCAACCGCAACTCCCAGTGAACCAAGCCAACAAAACGGTGAAGTGTAACCGAAATAAGTTCCAAGCAGCAAAATGTGATGAGCCGTAAAACCGAGACTTGAAATGACCGCCGCAAAAAACCATGACCCGTCACACCGCAACCGACTGAAAATAAACCACCGCCAATAATATTCTTCAAGACCACTGTGAATCACCGAATAAAATACTCCCAAAAGAAAAAACAGCCGCTCATTGATAATACCTAATCCGTTCATTTTAGTAACAATCGCTAGACTTGCCGGTGTATCATTACCAAGTAATTGCCCTGGTAAACCAAGCCAAAAAAAGTACAATAAAATCATTGCAACAGCAACGGATATTCCAAACGCAGTTCCTTCGGCAAACCCGCGTGTGTTCCAACGCCGAACCAACCACCGTTCCCGACAAACAACACCAACCCAAAATACCGGAAGAATAAATTGAAATATCTTGCCGATGCCGTAAACAGATTTTTGTACAAAAACAGGTGAACCGGCAAGAAGGACAAAATAAGTAAGCGTCAGAAAAAAAGGAAATATCAAGGCAATAACAAGAATCATTCCATCAAATCGGGATAACTGTTTCATAGGACGGTCATACTTTTTAGTTATTTTGATTATTTCGTATTCTCAAAAAATTTCTGTGAAGTTACGAATATTTTATTTTCACCTGATTATATTATTAAATTTTTGGTTCTTGATTGGGACTTGTTTTGAGTGGTTGTAGTTGGAAGAACGGAATTTCGACTGATTTAAGCGGTAAGAGTGGTTCTTTTGATTGAGGAGAATCCGATAAATGGAGCGGTTTTAAATCACCGGTTGTACGGTTATTGTATTCCGTTTCCGCCGAAGCCGAAGCTGTTAAAAACGGGTTTTCCGGTAACACCGGTTCGGTTTTCGAAAGCGAGGTCGGTTCAAAATTATCGGCAAACTGAAACAAGGAAAGCATTTCGTCATTAGTATCGGTTTTGGGAATAACGGGCGGTTTTTTTTCTATTTTTTCTGGATTACTATCGTTTGTTGCCGATGGTGAAACCGTCGAAGACGGAACCGTCGAAGACGGAACTGCCGAAGACGGAACTGCCGAAGACGGGATCGTTCTGGAAGGAAGTGAAATTTTGTGGATTGGTTCAAACCGTGTGTTACTTTGAACCGCCTGTTTTTCATCGCCGGTCTTTTTTTCCGTAGCAAGTATTTTTTCGGGAGACGGTTGGACTGGTTCGATAATCATCGGCGGCTGATACTTTTGCGCATACTTTTTGTTTCCTAAATCAACGGCAGGTGTTTGTGACAACGCCGGTAAAACTATTGTTGATACCGGTGCAGATTGTTCGGAACCCTGATTCGTGTTTTCGGAATTGTTTACCGTTACCTGTTGACCGGAAACCGCACCGGAAGATAACGGGAAATTCGGTAACGGTGCCGCAGTAAAACTACGATCAATCACGGAATGAGTATTGGTATCAATAACTCCGAGATCAAGCGACGCTTTCCAAAACGCAGCAGCAATCGCCGCACCACCAATAATAATTGTTGTTGCAGCAAAAATTTTCATGGACGGCGAAAGCGCACTGCTTTCGCATATTCCCTCGTCGGGAACGTTGGGGAGAAAGGGGGATGTCATGGCTCTTTCCTTAAAGGTAAAAGGATGAGAAACCGAATAATTGGGTAATGATTGTTAAAAACAACAACGTCAACAATTCGTTATCGACCCGATTTGAGACTTTATTAAAAATTTTTTTTCGGAACGATATAATCATTATGTTTGATATAATCAGTCATGAGTAATTCCGTTCCGTTAAATTACTTTTGTGTTTTGTGCGATTGGTTAAAAAACGCTAAAACATACAGATTAAACAGTCCACAGATTGCACTGATTCTTTCAAAAAGTTTATTGAAAATAATCCTTCATATTGGGACTCTATTCTCTTTTCGTCTGTTTTGTTATTTTATCTGTTTCGCATTCTCAAAAAATAATCTCTGAAAATTGGCGACTATCTGCGTCCTCTGCGGACTAAAAATAGACAGTTACAAAAAAATCCGTTTTCCAAAACACCAAGAGAAACCGGTTTATTTTCCGATACAAAAACGGCTAAAGATTTCATCAAGAATTTTGTCGGTGTAAACACTTCCATCAATAAGACCAAGTGTTTCCAATACAGACCGGATTTGCGAAGCAAGAATTGATTCATCAAAAAAATGATTCTGCGAATCACACATCTCCAATGCCTGTTCCAATAATCCGATAGCTTTGTTGACCGATTCACGGCATCGTAACGCCGTACTTCGTAAAACATTGTCCGGCAACATCTCCTTTAAACGTTGCGCAATCATTGTCCGTAATAAGTCAATTCCTTCTCCGGTTTTTGATGAAACCGTAACATCAGTATTCCTTGAAAGGATATTGTCTGATTCCGTATCATTTAATTCTGTGTTATTTAATTTGTTCAAATCGGATTTGGTTCTGACAAACAAGGTTTTCGTTGCATCAAAACCAAATTGATTCGCCGATTCTTTTAAGTTATTTTCAGTACAGTAAATAATAAGATCGCTTTGTTCGGAGATTTGTTTTGATAATTGTTGCGCGGATTCGTCAATGGCATCCTTTTGAGAAGCGGCACTAATACCGGCAGTATCCACAAACGTACACGGTAAACCGTCAAATAAAATTTCAGCTTCTAAATAATCGCGAGTTGTTCCCGGAGTTGGCGAAACAATTGCCCGATCTGTTTGAAGCAGTAGATTAAATAATGTACTTTTTCCGGCATTCGGCGAACCAAGTAACGTAATTCTGGGATATTCATTCGAACAACCGCGCCGTATCATACGTTGTTGTAACACCTCCATTTGTTCACGAACCGACGTCAAAACAGAACCTATTTCCGAACGTGAAATAAATTCAATGTCCTCTTCAGGAAAATCCAATCCTGCTTCAAAATGTATCAATATTTCGAATAACGTTTCACGAATTTTCTTGATCGGCAAAGTCATTCCGCCGGCAAGTTGTTGTAGCGCAATTTTCAGAGCGTTTTGCGAAGGGGCTTCGATAACACCAAGCACTGCTTCCGCTTGCGTCAGATCAAGCCGCCCGGATAAAAACGCACGTAATGTCAATTCACCCGGTCTGGCATGACGAACAATTCCTGATTTCGTAACGGCGGTAATGAGTGCATCAAGAATCGGTTGTGAACCCAATGTGTGAATTTCGACCGACTGATGACCGGTATAACCGCGCCCTTCAGACCAATAAAAAATTTTCGCCGGAACCGGACGAGTTACTCCCCAGAAAATAAGATTACCGGTTTTAACAAACGGTTTCGGTTCAACACACAATTCCGGTTCAAATAATCCCCGTAACGATATAACAGCCGCCGGTCCGTTAATTCGGATCATTCCACGAATCGCCATACCATGCGCAGTTGATTGTGCAATAATTGTTTCGTCGAACATGATATTTTGTAACGATCTGTTTTTAGTCCGCAGATTTGCGCAGATTCTCTTAAAAAGTTTCTTGAATATAATTCCCGTACCTTTAATCTGTTCTCTTTTCGTCTGTTTTGTCGTTCTCAAAAAAAGAATTTCTAAAAAGCAACGGACTAAAAATCTGTGAAAATCAGTATAATCCGCATAATCTGCGGACTAACAATAGACAGTTACGTTACGAGTTTACGGATACGATAACCGTTCACACTTCGTTTGCTTGAATTTCCCGAACGAGATTTACTGCTTGTTCGGGGGTTGCACTGCTGTAAACTTTTTCGTCAACAACAAGAACCGGAGCCAGACCGCAAGCACCAAGACAGGAAACTGTTTCAACAGTAAACAACATATCATCTGTTGTTTGTTTTGTTTCGGAGAGTTTCAGTTCTTTACGTAGTGCGCTAAGAATATGTTCCGAACCACGAACATGACATGCTGTTCCATCACAAAGACGACAAGAATGTTTTCCTTTCGGCACCAAAGTGAAGTGGGCATAAAAGGTTGCGACACCAAAAACATGCGACGGCGGCAACGCCAATGATGTGGCAATAAAAGTTAAAACTTCTTCCGGCAGATAACGATAAAATTCTTGAACTTGCTGCAAAACCGGTATTAGACGTGCCGGATCATGATGATTTTCATCCAGAATTTCAACAACACGGTCGAACTTTCGAGCCGTGCCAGCAGGGTTAGGGGCGGCAACACTCATTTTTAAACTCCAAGTGAATCAATAAAAAAATCGGCAAAATATCGATAAATCATTATCTGTATAATTATTATCAATTCACTGGAACTGTCAAGGTGTTGAAAAAGAATCGTCTAATATATCAGTGGAATTTTTTTTCTCCTACGTCCCGAAAGAACAGGATATTAGTG
>JAITBS010000231.1 GCA_031283515.1 Planctomycetaceae bacterium | reverse complement strand
CAACAGTGTCCCGCAGAAAAACTAAACAAAAAACGATACCACAAAAATTGGCTGCAAAACCTACTAATCGCAACTTCAAACGCAAGAAAAAAAAAAACACCTAATACGGTAGATTCAGGAATTTTTGTTGAATTTGTTTACTGTTGGAAATTAACAGGTAGGCGACCTTTCGCCGAAGGGTTTTAAATAATACAAACAATAAACCCACGATCGCAACGGTTGTTTTTGTTATGGTGTTGTACACGGTTGGTTTTTCATTTCCGTCCGTCAACAGGGGCAAGTCGGCGAGTACGCCGTATTGTATTGTATTGTTTAAAACGTTTCGGCGAAACGTTGACTACTTTTGGAGTTCCACTGGAGTGAAAATCGAAAAATAAATTATTCCACTGATATATTACCTATATTCAAGTTTTCCGAAACTTGGATGCCGGTAATATATCAGTGGAATTTTCGCTTATTTTTTGTAACACTAATTCAAAATAGTTTATCAATTTTAACGCATTAAACCTTGAAATGACATCTATTTTTAACTGGTTACTACATAAGAACTTATATCAAAGACAATAATTCCACTGATAGATTACAAATTTTTTTCTCTTTGGATCTGTATAAGTGTACAGATATTTATGTAAACTTAACGGATCTTTCAGATTCCCCAAAAAATATTTTTTGCTAAAAATGACTTTTATTATCAAAATTTTCACCTATAATGTATGGTTTGATTACGTCATAATTATCAGTTGCTGATGCCATTTATAAAACTCAACCAAACACATTAACAAACTGTTCTAAAGTGAACATTTCAATCGTGTTTTGTATCAAAATGTATCATAACCTATTTGTAATCAATCGTTTAGCATCAATTCTCACACCTGGTGAACAACACCGTTTTGAGGCGTGAACCCGATAGTGAGCAGCCGCTTATATTTTTTTGTAAGCCTTTTTATGACAAAAGCTTACGGAAATACGGCATTGTGAATCTTTATTGTGAATCTTTCCTGTGAATATTTCCTGATAATACACTACTGAATAGTTACAATTTTTAAAATAATCTGCGTAATCCGCAGACTAACAAAATCAGTTACTCTATTTTTGTTCTTTAATTTAGACTTATGAAAATCCGCGATTTATTTGAGCATTACGGTGTTTTAGGCAATCCTTTTGCGGAAGAGGATGCTCAAAACGATGTTGTTTTTAAGGGGTCTTGCATTAAGACTTCGTTTCATTCCGCATGGGACAAAATTTACGGCAATCCGGCAGAACCCGCAACTTCGGTTGTGTTCGGTGAAAAAGGTTCCGGCAAAACAGCGTTACGAATCCAGATGATTCGGATGTTGACCGAATACAATACCGATCATTCTGAAACACGCCCCATCGTTTTGGATTATTCCGATTTGAATCCGTTTATTGATCGATTTCGGCACCGTTTTCCGCAAGGACGCAAAATTCAAAAAGTGCTCGCCCGTTGGGAACTCTGGGATCATCTTGATGCAATCTTGTCGCTCGGCGTAACACAATTAATCGATCGAATTTTAGAACCAAATCAAACAGATCATCCGGCAGCAGTCGATCTTAAACCGTTGCCGATTGAAAAACTTAACCTCCACCAAGTTCGTGATTTACTCCTTTTGGCATCCTGTTACGATACCTCACGCAGCGAAAATACGGTAAGCCGTTGGAACCGTCTGGCAAAAAAGTTACGGTATCGAACATGGAAATCGCTCTTCTCAAATAATTGGGGAATGTTATTCGGTATTCTGGGAACATTCATTTCCACCTGGACAGCGTTTCAATGGGCTGGTTCGCTTGGTTTTTTGATGAACCATTGGTTTTATCTGATTGTGTTTGTGCTTTGGTGTCCGTTGTTGCGGAAAATATTGCAACGTTTTACAAAAGCATGGTCAATTAAACGTTCGCTTCGTGTGCTGCCGCATTTGAAATCAAATCTGTTCAAAATTCTTATGTGTCTCCGAAAAATGGATTTCAGCGGAATGCCGTTTCCGGTTTCCGGCAATACGGATAATCGTTATGAAATGCTCGCTAAATTTCTTGGTCTTTGCAATACACTTGGATTGAATGGTCTGATTGTGTTGATGGATCGAGTGGACGAACCGTATCTGATTAACGGTTCTGCGGAATTAATGAAACTAATTGTTTGGCCCATTTTCGATAACAAATTACTTAAACATGAACGAGTTGGTTTGAAATTATTGTTGCCGAATCAGTTGCTTGATTTTATGGAACGGGAAAGCAAGGATTTTCATCAACGTGCGCGGCTTGACAAACAAAATTTGATTCGGTCATTGGATTGGACGGGCGAATCCTTATTTGATTTGACAAATGCTCGGCTGACGGCGTGTGCGGCTGACGGCAAATCGCCGGTTATTACGGATTTTTTTGATTTACCGTTGGATCGCCGGCGTTTGGTTGAGGCGTTTGCCAAACTCAAAGTTCCGCGGCATCTGTTCAAATTTTTGTACAGTCTCTTCGGGCAGCACGTCAACAAGCACACAGACACTGAAGCAGTTTGGAAAATTTCCGAAACAGCGTTTGAATCGGCATTATCACTTTACCTTCGTGACCGCGACGCTGCAGAACGTAATCTCGGAGTGGTATAATGATTCGAGTTTTCCTTGCGGATGAACAACCAGTTCTTTTGGCAGGACTTCGTTCGTTTTTTAGCGGAACGGAATTTCTGATCGTTGGCGAAGTAACAAATGGACTTGATTTGGTTCAAGGAATCGGAAGAACTTATCCGCATCTTGTCTTGGTTGACACGAATCAAAATTCCTTTCAGGGATTTTCGGAAAACTTCCTGAACAATAACGGTACAAAACAATTACGTTGGGAATTTAAGGTTATTGAATATTCCGCAACTTTGAAATTTGCTACAAAATCATATTTTCTTGAAGAAATCCGCCGAATATTTTTCAAAGGAAAACGTTACCGATCACAAAAAACCAATTCTCTGACTTATCGCGAAACAGAAATACTCGGACTCATTGTTCAAGGGTTTTGCAACAAGGAAATTGCACGATCTCTTGGTATTTCGCTTGACACAGTCAAAGAGCATGTCCAAAATATTTTGCGTAAAACATCATTATCCGACCGAACACAAGCCGCACTTTGGGCAGTCCGACACGAAATCGTTTCATTGTAAT
>JAITBS010000191.1 GCA_031283515.1 Planctomycetaceae bacterium | reverse complement strand
CAACGGGGTGGGTAAAATTCCTCTCCAACCCAACGCCCTGAAAGGGCAACGGGAATAGTTGAGAGTTGAGAGTGGATAGTTCGCAAGCGGATTATGACCAAAACGTTTTGAATCCGCTTGCGACACTATCAACTATCCACTATCAACTAACCACTGCCCTTTTAGGGCTACCTATTGTTGTTATCTACAATAATTCCACTGATATATTACAGAAACGAGTTTTTACAAGTTCCTTTATTTTTCCGGTGAAATTTTTATGCTGTTGCTGCTTTATTGTTTTGGTAATTCCGGCAAATAGCAGCATAAATTTGTTCAAACTCGGCGTGATTGGCGAATGAAATGACTAATTTTCCTTTGCCTTTTTCATTTGATTGTGTTAATTTGACCTGTACACCGCCGAGTTGTTCACGAAAATCTTGTTCAAGCTGCATAACTTGTTCACTTTGCTGAATACCGGATCGGTTGATAGGTTGTTTGTTGCCGTTTTGATCGACGATTTGCCAGGCTTCTTTCGAACCGTTTGACTGACCGGCTTCAATTAACTCACGAACATAGCGTTCCGTTTCCCGAACACTCCATGATTCCGACTGAATCCGTTCCGCTGTTTCGATTTGTTCCCATTCTTCAAGCGGAAGTAATGCCCGTACATGACCTTGTGTCAATTTTTCTTTTTGAACAGCCTCCTGTAATTTCTGGGGCAAATCGAGAAGCCGCAGCAAATTGGTAACTGTTGACCGGTCAAGTTCAAGACGTTTTGCTAATTCTTCATGAGTTCCGCCGTATGTTTCGAGATAATTTGCAAACGAAATAGCTTTTTCAATTGCGTTAAGATCTTTACGTTGAATATTTTCGGTCAACGCAAGTTCGATCATTTCCCGATCTCCGACGGTGAGACAATGAACCGGAACTTCATTCCAACCAACTCGCATTGCCGCACGGAACCGGCGTTCACCGGCAATAATCTGAAAACGTTCTCCGACTTTTCTTACCACAATAGGTTGGAGTAAACCGTGAAGGAATAAACTTTGGGCAAGTTGTTCGAGTTCTGTTTCATCAAATTCTTGACGGGGTTGGTAAGGATTTCGGTCAATAAGTGTTATGTCGATTGAGTGTGGTGTTTGCGATACCAATCGTTGTTGCAACATCCAATCGGCATCAACTTCAGAACCGGAAGTTGAAGAGCCGGAAGAATAAACTTCCGATTGACCTAATTCTTGTTCACCACCGCCAACACGTCCCAACAGGGCTTCAAGTCCACGCCCTAATCGTTTTCCTTTAGTCACAATTAATACCTCCATGCAAAATTCGACAAATAATATCGCCACCAAACAGGCGGATTATCACAAAAAACAAAAAATCAGTCAAGGTCAATTTTTTAAAAATATTCTTTCTGTGTCCTCTGTGGTTAATAAAAAAACAAGTTTTTAGAAGTTCCCTTATGTCATTCTTGGATAGGTACGTTATTTCAATTCCTCCCCAAAACTGGGAAGGTGTGAAACAATGTAAGAACAAAAAATACAAAGGAACAGTTTCAATTCTTCTCAAAAACTGAGACGGTGTGAAACTTTTAAGAAGACACAAAATGAAAGTAAGATTTATTTCAATTCTCCCAAAAAACTGAGGAGGTGTGAAACATCGGTTCTGTAATCTGTTAAAATCTTTACTATTTCAATTCCCCCCAAAAACTGAGGAGGTGTGAAACATTTGTTACGTAATCTGTTAAATTTCAATATTGCAATTCCCCAAAAAATGAGGAAATAGGAAACATCGGCTTTGTAATCTGTTAAATCTTTACTATTTCAATTCCCCCAAAAAACTGAGGAGGTGTGAAATGTTGTACGAAAATCTTCATAAAGGAAAATAATTTCAATTCCCCTACAAAATGAAGGAGGTGTGAAACATCGGTTATGTAATCTGTTAAATTTTCACTAGTCTCAATTCCTCTCAAAAACGGAGAAGGTGTGAAACTTTAAAAAAGCCAAACTCATGAAAATCAGAGTTTCAATTCCCCCCAAAAACTGAGAAGGTGTGAAACAAAAAAATATGAAAATTCGTTTATTTCGAGTTTCAATTCCCCTCAAAAACTGAAGAGGTGTGAAACATTTGTTACGTAATCTGTAAAACTTCAATACCGCAATTCCTCAAAAACTGAGGAGGTGTAAAACTTGAGTATGTTCATTGATAAATATTGTAACGTTTCGTCCGTGTTTTTAATTTTTATTCTTCACCCCGAAAAGGAACAAAATATCTTTGAAATAAATTACACTAAAATATTAAAATTATTGTTATAAAAAATAAAACATAATCATTATGACTACCGAAGGTATATGATACTAAATATTGATAAATAAGGTTGTTTCAAGTCTCCCCAAAAACTGGGACGGTGTGAAACGTTAATGAGAAAAAACAATGAAAGTTACAGTTTCATGTCCCCCCAAAAACTGGGGCGGTGTGAAACGTTAAGGAGAAAAACAATGAAAATGACAGCTTCAATTCCCCCCAAAAACTAAGGCGGTGTGAAACTCGTTACATAATCTATTTAAATGTACTCAGTTTCAAGTCCCCCTAAAAACTAGGGCGGTGTGAAACTCAAAGGAGAATGTTTTGAAAATTAGATTTGTTTCAAGTCTCCCCAAAAACTAGGGCGGTGTGAAACGCGGAATGTCTTTTCTAACACAATGGAGAAAAATTTCAAGTCCCCCCAAAAACTGGAATGTTGTAAAACTTGGTTGTTTTCATCCTGTAAAATACAGGACGAAATACGAATTTCATTGAAAAATTTAAGGAATGTTTCATTGAAATAAAATCAAAATTGTCACTTTTCAACAGGATAACTCTTTGTACCTCCGTTAAATATTGCCTATTTTATCGCACATTTTCGCAGACTTCAAGACATCGCATCAGAAACGTTACAATAAAATTTCCGGCTGTAATGTTTTTAATACGTTCAACACTCGATTCATCATTAATTCTTCGCTAACCAACGATTTACCGATTAACTGTTGCCGTAACTTATCAAAAAACACGTTGGCAGTTGCGTTTTGTTCGGACGATAAATCATCACGCTCAATATGCTCAAACTCCGGAAAATAATTATGAGAAAATCCATCACCAATCTGCAATAACGCTAACGCTTGACCTAAAGTTAATTCGCCTTTATCAATTAATACTTCGCAGTAAGACAAAAAATCAATGTAATTGTTCTTGCGTTTTGCCTTGCATTCAGCGGGATATTTCTGTTTGACCGCCGTCTCGAATTTGTGAACCCATTGAAATATGTCTTTTTGTTTTCTATCGAAGAGGTCAAGTTCTTTTCTCAAATGTTCGTAGTCAACCGTATCCGTTGCGTTTGCTTTCGTGAGTAAACGCAACAACGACGGAATTCGCGGATCGTTCGTCCTTCGGTTGAAATTACCGTAATTCTTGATTTTCATCTTGCCCGTAATAGTTACGGGAAATTTTTTATTCTCCTTTTTGTCGGCAGTTACGGGAATGTTATAAGTTTTTGAGAAAGACCGTTCGTCTTGTCCGAGAAGATACGGTTTGTTTTCCTGAATATCCGACAATTTCACCTGTCCGGTAATGTTCAACAATTGATAAGCAGTATGGAAAAGAACAATATCCTGCAATTTAATTTTCGGAACTTTTTCTTCTTGCCGTTGTATGCGGTTTGCCAGTTGGGTGAATTTTTCGCGGTAATCAACCTGTTCACCCCGTGAATAGACTGCTCCTCGACATTGTCTCTTAAACTCCTTGCGGATTTTGTTCAATTCAATAAGCAAGACCGGTTTTTTACCATTACGTTCCGTTGTTGTAATTGCCTCCCATTGATTATAAAGTTGTTGTTGAACTTTATCAAACAAACCAACGTAATTTGTATTTTTGTTAGTTTTTTTGCTGATTTTCACTTTCAAAATATTTGTAATTTTCTTCAGTGCTTCGCTTTCGATTCCGTGCGGCAAAACGTAAAACCATTGCGTAGAATCGCCGAACTTCCATTGATGATAACGCATTATCAGGAATGTTGTGTTCATTTCTTTACCTTTCTTTATTGTTTCCTTTTCTTTTTCGGCGTATTTTTGGGCAAATTCGGTTTTAACAAATTCCGTAACAATCGGGTCGAGTAATTGTTTCGGAAAAACAAGCGGTTCGTTCAAATATTTTTCTGCGAGTTGCTGAATATAATCCGGCTGCTGTTTACGTTCCGCTTTGCGTTGAAGAGAATCAAAGAGATAAGTTGATTCCTTACCGCTTTGGCAATTTTTGATGTAAGTGACTTTTCGTTCCAAATAGTTCTTGAAAAACGATTGAAGTGTTAGAGCCTTCACTCCGCGTGCGTCAACAAGTTCATTCAAGAATGGATGCGGATATTCGGGATTTTCAATGAATCCGGCTTTCTTGAAGATGTCCTGCAATGTTCCTTTTGTCGTACTGAAAGTTGCCAGAGCAACTTGCAATGCCTCAAAATTTACGGAAGTAATTTTACCCTGATGCGGTTTATTGTAATTCGGACATTGTAACTTCACCAAGTCGTGAGCAAGATAACTTCCAATATCACCGGCTTTGAAATGTTGTTTTCTTTTTCCTCCGGGTTTGAAATCGGTTTTACATTCTTCCTTAAATCTTTTCAAATCATACACGGTCTTATCAAGAATCCGTTGCAATTTCACTTTCATCAGTTGCGTTTCTTTCGGAGCGGAGGTTTTTCCTGTTTCAATAAAACGGCGAAATTCGAGCGGCAAATCCGACAAGACAATCCCGTTTTTATTACAATATTCAATATTAACGGGTTTTCTCTCTTTAATGTCTTGCAAGAATTGCCGCCAATTTTTATAGTAATTCCGCAACTTCTTTTGAGCTTTTTCCGCCTGCCCATGAACCGCTAGAAAGAGTAATACCGGTAAATCAGACAAATTAAGAACGGCATCGGGTTTATAACGTTTTGTTGTTTTACCTGTCAATTCCGGTTGGGTCACGGTTTCAAAAGTGATACCGATGTGATTCTTTTTTGTGTTGATGTTGTACTGTGGAAGCATCGGAATACGGTATTCTTTTGGTGTTTCTTTTTCTGGAGAGACTTCGTAATAAAGAGTTCCCTGCTCACCTCGATTTTTGCTAAACCATTTGTAAGCGTCTTGTATCCGTTCAAAGGAATAGATTCGTTTTTGTAACTGACGGTCAGGTAAAATACTTCCGTCAATAGTTTTTTTAAGGTAAGAATTGAAAACGTAATTTCCCCAATCAATTTGAAAACGGATTTGGCTAAACGTCTCCGTAACATCGAAGTACGATAAAGCAAAATAAGTGAAACGGTTTTTTATCCGTTTACCGGAAAAGTCTGTATCAGCGGTTTCGTTATTATTATGCGTATTGTTTTCGTTTGACGTTTGCGTCTGTTCGATAATATCATCAAATTTATTGGCAAATTCCCGGACACGCATTTGGTCTTTGCCGGACAAGTAATTCCAAACGGTTGCGGGAACTTTATGCAGTTCGGTAATAATATCCATTCCCAATGTATCGGGTAATATTTTCTCCACGCTTTCTATTCGTGTTTTCGGCAATCTGATATGGAGTGCACTAAAAACACGTTTTGTTGCAATAAATTCTTTTGTTCGGCGATCTTTTTCAAAAGCAGTCGGTTTAATTTTTTGAAACATTTTTTCAATTTCTTCGGATTGTAAGAACCACGCGGTGAAGAATGCCAAACCGCGTTCTGTGAAAATGTATTCGCCGTTATGTTTCTCGAAGAACCGGCAATTCGGATTGTCTTTCATTTTGGAGTAACTGCCGCGTTTAACATCGCCAAAAACCGGCATTTCAAGAAGGTCAAGTTTTCCTTCGGCACGGCGTTTTTGGTAATTGTCATATTCTTGTTGTGTGCTTCTGCTCACTCCGTTGTACCGCCGCAAATGGAGAAGTTCGTCAACATTATTGTTTTCTTGCGGGGCAGGATAATTGAAATGTTTTTTTGTTTCACGCAACGCCGCAGTAAGAACGTGAAGAATATTACGTTGGTAACGTTGGAATGATTGATTTTCTTCGTTGAGAGCAAATCTGACGGGAAGGTGGTCAATGTGAGTGTAGAAATGACGGAGGTTTGCGAGCAATTGTCCGTAGTATTCGAGAATGTGAGCATAATCTTCGGCGGTTAATTGCGGTTGTTCGGCGTTCCAATAATCAAGAATTTCGGGATTCCCGTTTTTGCCGATAATAATATTCCCATTTTCGTCCGTTTTTTTCTTTTCCCGAATAGTCTGTTCAACATTTTCACGAATAGCGTTGAGAAACGGCAAACGTTTGAGAAGTTGTGCAATAAGCCGTTGTTTTGTTACTTCGGGTTCGTTCTTGGTTTCGTCCAGCAATTTTTTGAAAAACGGTTGCTTTTTCAACTTATTCCATTCAATATTCCAGTTGGAATTATATTCAATTTTTTCCGATTGCGTCTTGACACACTGTTTATTGAGAAAACGTATAACCGTTTCGAGATTATTCAATGCAGAACTTAGGTACATTGCCCAAAACGATTTGTCTTGTGAAATTTGAATGTCCATTATTATTTCTTTCGTAAATAAAATGAGTGAATGTTAAGGATGAAAATACATATTAGAGTATGAATTTTACTTTTTCCAATAAAAAAAACAATGAGGTAGGGATTTCAGTAAGAAACCATTGTGTTACCTATTCTCCTCAATCAATACAAAAAGAAACCAAAACGGTGGACATAATAACACATTCTGCTTGAAAAAATATTAATAATTAGATAAAATTAAAATAATTAACTATTTAACCGGTTTTTTTTATTTTATCCTCGAAATCTTATGAGTAATGAAATTATTATCGCGAATCCGATTTACGATGTTGTTTTCAAACGTCTTATGGATGATACGGAAAACGCCCGTTTTTTTATTGAAACGCTGCTTGATCAGGAAGTCGAAAACCTTGAATTTAAGCCTCAGGAATATCCTATTCCGACAGATATTGTTTCCCAGTTACCGTCGTTACAGTTGCCGAGAGCGATGACTTTCTTCCGGCTTGACTTTCTTGCGACCATTAAAACCGCAACCGGAGACTATCAAAAAGTTCTTATCGAAGTTCAAAAAGGTAAAAAATCACTCAATATTATGCGGTTTCGTGGTTATCTCGCAGAACATTATAAACGTGTCGATGAAATTGCGGTTCCGTCTATCGGTCTCCAAAAAATTCCATTACATATTATCACGATTTATATTCTCGGGTTTGAATTGAAACATATTCCCACTCCTGCAGTTAAAATTGCCCGCGAATATATTGATCTGATGACGAAAGAACCCATAATTACCAAAGATGATTTTGCCGAACAATTAACACATGACTGTATTATTATCCAGACATCACGGATTCACGGTTCTATTAAAACGGAGTTGGATGCTCTTTTGAGTCTTTTTGAACAGAATTATTTTATGGACCAATATGGTCATTTCAAAAAATATATTCAACCGTTAGACAATCAAAATGTTCGTCGTATGGCTGAGACATTATCGTATGTAGCGTCTTCGGATGAAGATCGCCGGTTAATGGAAACGGAAGAATCAATCCGACAAATTGTGGACGGAGATTTCAACGAAGAGATGCAAAAAGTCCGTTACGAACTGAAAAAACGTTCCGAAAAAAATAAACAATTAACTGCCGAGAAAAAAAAAGCTATCGCCGAGAAAAAACAAATTATTGCCGAGAAAGAACAAGTCATTACAGAGAAAGAACAAGTTATTACAGAAAAAGAACAGGTCATTGCCGAAAAAGACAAACAAATTGCGGAACTTCTCGCTCAATTAACATCAAAATAAGGATTTTATTACGGAAATTCTACTGAATAATTACGATAATTACTTCTGTAAATGTTCATGCCTGCCGTAAAAAACACTGTTAATTCCATACTGTTAATCTCCAAACCAGCATGTTCAGGGAACAACCATAATTACAAAAGTAAACCCTAGTGCTTTGTTAATCTTAAAAACTGGGAACGAGCAGGCAAATAGCCTTAAAAAATTAATTTTAATTGAATGTCTTTCATAAAACATGTTTCACCAAATTAAAAATTAACGAAGCACTAGGAGTTCAACGATGAATCCCCCAATAGCTAAAGTATCTACACATTTTTTTTATTTTTATCGGATGTTCCTTATTTGTTTTCCAAGAATTTTTGCACTAAGGATTTGTC
>JAITBS010000112.1 GCA_031283515.1 Planctomycetaceae bacterium | reverse complement strand
CGCTTATCCCGTTTTTTATAACTGTTATAATAATTATTTCGGCAATTCCGTTTGTTCGGGTTTATTCTGTTCCGTATATTTCGCTTGATGAAATCGAAGCCTTACTCGATAAAACCAATATTGCGGAACGTTTGAGTCCGGAAGAACGTAAAGCCTTGTTCCGTGCAACTGCCTCACGATTGACACAAAAAATAACTTTCGACGATTATTATAACGGCAAATACCTATTACCGCTTTACGGACGTTATTCATTTTTGACTCGATATTATCCAAATACAAACAATCAAATTAAGGTCTCTTTTCTGGAACAGTTGAAATATAACAATATTGCATTAAAGGAAAAAAATAAATTGTTTCCTTTTTTCGAAGTATGGATTTTGTACGAATATGAGATGAAAAACCGTATTATTAATGGAGGAGCGGACAATACTTTTCTGTCCGGTAATCTTGATATAAAAAAAATTGTTACACAATGCCGTTATTTACCGTGGGAGAAAACAAGAAATTTACGGCGATTTAATTGGCAATTACGTTCTCATATTTATTTATCATGTACGAACTGGACTGTTTGTCCGCTTGATAATAACGCGGAACAAAAAAGAGAAAATGAAAGAAAAAGAATCGTAAGAAAAAAATCTTTTCTTAGATTCTTTGATGAGTTACCTCCTCTATGGTTGGATCATTTCAATTATTTTGATATTGTCAATTCCTTTCGGTTGGGTCTTGTTCATAACGCACTGAATATCTGGTACTTGGAACATAGCTATACGTTACCGAAATCGTTGGACGAATTGGTTGGAAAGTACCTTGACGAAATTCCGCATGATCCGCAAACCGGCGCAATCATGGAATATTATCCGAAATCAGAGGAATCATCAAAGGAATCGGAAAATAATGTATCGAATATCCAAAAGGAATTGTTCACCGGTTATAGCAGCAACGATGGGTTGGACAAACCGGGTTGGTGTTTGAAATTAGGTTCCACCGTCATTGAACTCCAATTTCAAACGCCTCAAGAAGTCGATCCTGTTCCCGAATAGTTTTTCATGTTACGAAATAAACAGTCATTGCAATGATTTTTGTTGTCGATTGCGTTAATAAATCGAACAAAATTTCAACCTGATTTGATAACGAAAGGACATAAATACTATGCAACAATTTATTACAATATTAAAGAAAGAATATCGTCAGCAATATTCGTTGATGTTATCGATGTTGTTGGTGTGTTTTATCGTACAACTCGGAGCGTTTACGATGGCGATGTTTCCCAAACTTTTCGGTAACATTCAACCGTTGTTTTTTGGCATTGCGTTGTTGATAACAGCATTGTATGCCGGAGCGGCAGCCGCTGTTTCGTTTTCCGTTGAACACGAAGAAAAAACGTTTGGTTTTCTTCGCAGTTTACCGGTTTCGCCGTTGACCGTCATGTTTAGTAAAACGATATGGGTTGTTACGGGAACAATTTTTGTTCTTATTAGTTCATTGGTTCTTGCGTATTTTTGGCAACAGTCCTTGCTTTTATCGACGGAAATAGTGCAACCAATCAGCAGGGAACTTTGGTTGAGTTTCGGAATTGGTATTATTGAAGTAACGGTTTGGGGATTCTTTTGGTCGCCGCTGTGCCGTAAACAAATTCACGCAATTCTTGCCGCTTATTCATGCGCTTCGCTGTCAAGTTTTTTTACCGTTCAAATTTTTGCACAAAATACGAGTGTTCTCAATGCGTATGGAGAAGCGGTTTCTCTCCGGTTAGGAATTGCTGTTGTTGTGGGAATTGCCGCCGTTTACTCAATGCTGCGATGGTTCAAAAATACAACGCAACAAAATAAAACAAAAGAATCTGTTGCGGATTTTATACTTGGAGAAATATCATTACGTTATTTGCCGACACCGAAAACTCCCTTTACCGCTCTTCTCTATCAATCAGTATGCCAATCTCAAATGTTGTTACTTTTCGGCATTTTTATTGTAGCAATATTGTTTTTGTCTTGTATTTCCGTCTATTACTTTTTTCAGTATCATTTTTTCGATAAAACAAATTTCGTTGATCAAATTTTATTATGTGTTACTATCTTTTTCATGATTATTTTTAGCGGTTGTATTTTTGGAGCGGATCAAGGAAGTCAGTCATTCCGTTTTTTAAGCCGTTGCGGTATTTCACCAAGAAAAATCTGGTGGAGCCGTATTTTGCCGTTTTTGTTCGTTTATATTCCAAGTCTTATTGTCATCATTGCCATTGTATTTATCTATTTTCTGAAACTTAGTCAGCAATATATTGAACAATATATTATGAATGTAGGTGAGTTCTTTTCTCTTGTTTCATTATTTTCTTTTTGGCTGATACCATTTTCTGTCGGTGCGTTTTTTTCGATCTATTGCCGTAGTATGCTTGTTTCTGTTGCGCTAACAGGCGCCGTCAGTCTGTTACTCTGTCTCTGGGCTGGTCTCGGAATAATTTTATGCCGGTTCAATCCGCTTTGGACAACATTACCGTTAGCGGTTATGCTGCTTGTTGCTTCACGGCTTCGTGTTACGGATTGGCTTCGGGAACGGCAAACATGGAACAGTTTGCTCAAACCGCTTATCCCGTTTTTTATAACTGTTATAACAATTATTTTGGCGGTTCCATTTGTTCGGATTTATTCCATTCCGTATATTTCGCTGGACGAAATCGAAACCATGCTCGACAAAACCGTTTTGGCAGAACGTCTCAATCCTGAAGAACGTAAAAAATTGTTTCAAGAAACAGCCGCACGCTTAACGCAACATTTTACCGAAAAGGACATTGATCAAATTGAAAATTGGCACCAAAAGACTCTTCTCTTTTGGAATTATTCAAGAGCAACCTCTTATCTATCTTATTATGGAAATTATAAGACAAAGGCGATTTATAATACGGTAATTAAGGCTAAGGCTGATGAAATTTTAAAAACGAATTTAAGAGATAGTTGTACCGAATTAAAAGAAACAATCAAATCATTTCCCCTTTTTGAAACATGGATTTTGTACAATTATGAAATGAAAACACGTAT
>JAITBS010000005.1 GCA_031283515.1 Planctomycetaceae bacterium | reverse complement strand
GTAATATATCAGTGGAATTATTATTTTTTATTCTTCACCCCAAAGGGGTGGAATTTTCATAACCGTAGGTCAAGCGAAGCGCGACCTACGGTGTCAATGTTTCCTCTCAACCTCGTCTGAAAGACGAAACTAAACGATCCGAATCACACCTTCGATGATTAAAATTCTGTCTTTCAGACAGAGATTTGTTATCGACACGAGTCCGCAGGTCGATGACCTGCGGTTATGAAAATCACACCCCTGTCGGGGTGAAGAAGATAAAAAGGTGACAGAATAGATACTTTGTATATTTATAACAATGATTTAAATTTATAAGGATTAAAAAGTATGTCAAAAATACATCGCATACCGGATTCGGACTTTCTGGCACATGCAAACACAATTAACAGTGAGTGCAACGAGCACATGGAATGGAATATTGATCCTGAGCGCCGCCTCATGTTCGATACTCTTCTAGCAAATGCCAACACCACTTACGCCGTCAACAGCAATAAAGCAACCAAAAATGCCATTACTTCGGCAAATAAAAAAGTTGCGTTTGGCGAGTTGAAACACTTTTTGGGAACATTTGTTGACTACCTTGAAGTGAATCTCAATATTCCTGATGCCGCTTTGGAGTATATGGGTCTTCGCCCGCGTCACCGGCAAGCCCATCAACCGTTGCCGCCTCCGACGGACGAGTTGGTACTTTCGGTACTCCGGCAGCATGACGAAATTACACTTTACGCGGCGCGCCCCGAACATGACCAGCCCACTGCAAGCGTGGGACCGTCAAAACATCACGGTTTTATGATTCGCTATAAAAAAGAGGAGGACACGCAATACCAAACGGTAATATCAACACGCCTCCATCATACACTCTATTTTGACCATACCGACGAAGGGAAACGCGTTTTCATCTCCGCCGCATGGGTGAACCCGCGACTCGAACCAGGTCCATGGAGCAATGAAATCTCCGAAATCATAGGATGATTTTTAGTTGATAGTTGAGAGTGGATAGTGGATAGTTCGCAAGCGGAGTATTACCCAAACGGTAATAATCCGCGTGCGACACTATTCACTATTCACTCATAACTATTCACTAATATTCTGTTCTTTCAGGGCGTAAGAATGTCGCAATGCGGAGTGATACCGTTTGGAAATTGAATAAAATTATCTTAGGATTTCCGGAACATCAAGATAAATCATCAATTGGTATGCCCATGGATGTGACCAGGGATTCCAAACCGGATAGGTTACAGACATTACGGAAATTGCCAACAAAAGGAGAGCAATGGTGCGGCTCCAACGGAACCGGCTTAACCAATCTGTTGCAGTTACCAACGGAACACTCCACAACGGTACGAACCAAAATAACCAACGTAACGCCGAAGTCATCCCGCCATAATTCCGGTTTGCTTGCCCTTGCGCCATGTAAAACGCAAAAACTATCAGACTTAACAAAAGAGTCATCAATGCCCAATAACGTAACCGTTTGTCAAACGGTTGCACCAACCAAATTCCAAGACCAACAAAACTCAGTATCCACACAGGGGTTAGCAGGAACAAACCGTGATGACCGACCGTTGAATGAATAACATAATTTAACCGTTGCGGTTCACCCTGATCAATGCCGACCGGATTTTTCCAATAACTGTCACGTAAAACGCCGCCGCGTTCGTATTCGTAAAAATACCAATCCCGTTGACTGTAAGCAGGAAGCAATGTGTGATGGGCAATTTCATTTGTTGCAAAAAAAGCAGCGGCAACAATAACCGTTCCGGGTAGAAAGAAACTCAGCGTTTGACGCGGATATTTCAAGAGCAGGAGCAATCCCAATCCGGCACAAAACGACAACGCCGGAAGTTCGCAAGCAACCGCAAAAAAACCGAAAAAACCCGCACAGAAAAAATACCGCCGCCGAACTTCCTGATCAAATAAAATTCGTACACCGCAATAAAATGAAACAGTTACACAAAAAACCGCCGGAAGATGGTTGTTTAGCGTAACAACGAATGTTGACAAAAACGTTCCGAAACAAACAAACGCCGCACTGAAAATTCGTCCCCAATCTGTTGTTCCAAACCGTTCAATCAGACGTATTAAAAGAACCCAGCAGTAAACAAGCGGTAATAAATTGCACAAAATTAAAATGGTTCGGACAATCAAATAGGGATTATTACCGAGTGACCATTGCTGACCGCTTCCCCAATAAATGACGGCGTAGGGTATTGCCAAGACGGTGGGAAGTAAGGGCGGTTTGCTCGAATAAAGGTAAGCCTGACCGGATTGATCGGGCAGTTCATGTTTCACCATATCAATAGTATCCCAACCTTTGATATTCTGAACTTTATCAATGGCATACCAAACATATTCATATTTTTCGGAACCATCTTTATCAGTGATTTTACGAAGAACACGCATGTCCGGCTCCACCAGAACACGGATAGTACACCAACGGCTTCGGTCATTACCGCTAAAAAACGGACTTTCGAGCATCGCATCCCGAACAAGTTTTTGATATGTTTTTTCTAATTCCGTTTGAATTAGTTCTTCATTATTGGTATGTTGCCGGAGTTCGGTTTCTTTCTGTTCCAAACGCGGTTGCACCTGCCCAAGCCGTAACCGCTGAAGTTCCCGAACATCCGCCCGATCCACCGCAAGAATCCGACCTAAAAGTATTGCAGCAGCAATAAAAATGAAAAGCGTATAAATCTGTTGACGTAACATTGGTTCTGTAAAATAGGAATTAAAACTATTGTAATATTTCAGCGGAATTTTTGTTTTTCGATCTTCACCCAGAAAGGGGCGGAATTTTCATAACCGTAGGTCAAGCGAAACGCAGCCTACGGTCAACAACTCACTTCAACATCGCCTGAAAAGGCGAAACGTTGCCTACCTCTTAAATAAATCGTAACAAAATAAAACGTCAACCAAGTGAATGCAAGAAGTTTACAATATTGTTCTAAAAACTTAGTTTTTAGTTGTTCCCTTTAAAAATATTTTAAGCGGAAAATCTTCTGGAACCGTTTTTTCCTGTGCTTTCAGCGTATCCGCGTACAAACCGGCAAGCAAAGCAATATCAGCATACATTTGAAGCGTCGGATCAAGCGGAATAATCGGATATTTGTTCAAAATCGGTTTCCAGAGTTCGATAGCTTTTTCAAATTCTGTTTGGGCTTCGGCATATTTTTTGTTGCGGATAAGTGGTAAACCGGCTTCTATTGCAGTGGTTGCTTTGCCAATTAGCGTATCGTGTTTCATCATCAATTCAACAAAACTGCGAAGCGGAAGCGGTTCCGGTAACGGTTTACCAAGATTTTGAAGCGTTTGAACATAATAAGCATTCGATTCAATCATGTAATCCCGAATATCAAACAACGGACCAAGTTTCATAAATTCAATACTCATATTGATTCCGTCAAAACGTTGCGAAATAATTTGGAAATATTTTTCTACTTTCTCTAATATTTCGTTTCGTTTTGTTTGATCTTTTTCTGCTGCTCCCTTTTCAAATTCTTTTTTAGCATATTCCAACGCCAGAATTACTTGTTCAGGATTATTTTCTTGATTCAATTTATTGCGGATCATGCCATGCATTGGTACCTTGTCTTCCACAACATCTGAGAATATTTTATTATCGTTATCCAAAATAATCACGAACTTTTCAACAATATCAATGATTTCCCGAATAAATTGAGCATCTCCGGCAATATCTTCAAAACCGGATAATTCGTACAGCTCTTCCCATTTTTTCATTGCGTCAAGCCACCCCTTAATCGAATCAGCAATCCGACCGTCATAATAAGCAATTCGACCAAAATAACGGAATTTTTGGGCATCGTCTGCTTGTTGTGTTCGTTCTACCGCGACTTCGCGTAACCGATACTCAAAATTGAGAATATCCCGATAAAGATCCGCCATTCGAGTTCGTTCTTTATGCTTATCGATTTCTGCGGTAATTTCTCTTGTACGGCGTTTGGCATCCTGTACAACATCGAGTTCCTGTATTTCCTGCGAAAGAACTTTGGGAGTCACCCGAAGCATTTCAAAAGCACGTTCCCGAACTTGCCCAATCGCTCCATCGGCTTTGTTGAGAATATCACGCTGATCTTCTTCCAAAAGTAGAATCGGTATTTTTTTCAGTTCCAACTGCTCCTCTGTGTAGAGCGAATCCAAATCAGTTTGAAGCCGTGTTTTCCAATCCGGTTCGTTTTTATCCAGCCATTCACGAATAATACGGAGTTCTTCATACGGCAAGGATGAGTATTTGCCGGGTCTTTCAAATGCTGTTTCCAAAGCGTTGAGCAATGTACCTTGTTGACCTTTTGTTTCGGCGAATTGTTTCCAACGGTCAATACAAAGATTCCGTTTCAAGTCGGGAACAAAAGCGTTTAATTCCTGAAGGAGATTTTTGGCTTCTTCCCGAACAAGGTCGGTTGTTTCCAAAGTAGTCCGTTTGGCTTTAACACCGGGGCGCATTCGCAATGAGCCGTCTTCGGGAATCGCTGTCGAAAGGTCTAGTTTTGAAAATTCACGCCATTCGGCATCGGCGTTTTCCCATGCACGAATCGCTTCTTCGCCGAAAATGCCGTCTTTCCGTTTCCATTTGGCGTAGTTGAACAGATTGAGTCGGGAGTTGGAAAAGAACAGAAAATCAGACTCATTCCCAATACTGACTCCCCGCAAAACAAGGTCTTCACCTTGATGATACCAACGCCGTCCGAGCATCCAATTATCGCGGTCGGAGGGCAACGGGCAATCATGCCGGAACCCGAACTCTTCATCTTCACGAAGAAGTCGCCGATATTGCTGATTTTCGTCGGCGATTCCGATTTTTTGTGAAATTGTCCAACCGGTTGCTTTGCATAATTTGGGAGCCTGACGATTAAATTCAACACCGCGAGTTAAAAAGTCAATTCCGCGAATTACCCAACGATAACGTTCGCGATAATCGTCAAATTCGGCGGAGGCGTTGTAAGAGAGGTTCCAACCCAGAAATTCCCAAATGGTGGTGAAGTGTGGTTCCAGAAACACAAGTTGATTGGAGGTGGCGATCACATTATTCCAATCGAGTCGTTTCTGATATTCCTGTGAGCGGTGCCAAAGCAATGCAATCGCAACACCGCGTAAACCGAATGTTGTTAATTTAATGGTGTTGCTTGCCGGATCGATTTCACCGATTTGTGATTCGGTAAGTCCTTCCTGATTCCGTATTTGGGCGAGGAAACCGCCCGGATCAAGACGAACATCACCACCGGATTGAACCGCAATTTGAGCAGGTTTACCGATCTTATACAGCACAACTCCAATAATTGCCAATAGAATCAGATGGACAACCAAATGAACAATATTTTGTGTGCGTAATTTTTTTTGTTGGTTCATGGGAAATACCTCAATTATGGATTGGTTATTGTAAATGAACTGCGAAAAACAAAACAAGTTAATTGCAATAAAATGGAAAATACGAAAATTCCATTGAATAATGACCTTTTTTATTATCTAAAATTCAAGATTCCTTGTCAACCCGTGAAACAAGTTAATAGGGAATAGTTATGCGTGTTGCCTACCGGATTGTTACTTCAAGGGCGAGATGATAGTTGCTCCGTATTGATAACATCGCCTTACACCATGATTGTGTAACCCTACCCGTTGGGTAGGGCTGGCTTATTTTGTCCTTTCAGGACGTAGGACGCAAGCGGAATTATTGCCGAAACGTTATTACTCCGCTTGCGAACTCTCCACTCTCCACTCTCCACTATCAACTCTCAACTGTATCCTGCCCTTTCAGGGCGAATTTGGTGGTGATGATTGTGTAACCCTACCCGTTGGGTAGGGCTGGCTTATCTTGTCCTTTCAGGACGTAGGACGCAAGCGGAATTATTGCCGAAACGTTATTGTTCCGCTTGCGAACTCTCCACTATCAACTATCAACTCTCAACTATCAACTCTATCCTGTCCTTTCAGGACGAGGAGGAACTGAATAATGCGTCAAAATAAAAATTCCGCTGAAAATATTACAAAAGTTTATTGAAATGGATATTGAATAAAATCTCCGTGTTATTTTTTCTGTTTCGTAATTCTCAAAAAAATCATCTCCCAAAATCTGCGGGTTAAAAATCTGTGAGTATCTGCGTAATTTGCGAAAAATTTACCCAATCGGTGGACTTTATTGATAAAAATGGACAGTTACAACCAAAAAGTTTTTACAACAATCAATCGTAGTAATTCACTGACATCAGTCATTGGAGAAAGGATTGGGGATTGGGGATTGGGGATTGGGTAAAAGTAATTGATGTGTTAAAAGAAACTTTACCCCAAAATTCCACTGAATTATGACAACTCTTAAAGGTATATTTTATCACTATTACCCGCATTACCAATACGTTCGTTTTTTTTGCTATATTTTATAAAAATAGGAAATTCTATTTTAAGTTTTCAAAAAAGATTTGTCGAAAATATTGATAACATGTTGTAACAAATTCCAGAACGATTAAAAGTATCGAAACAACCAAACATACAAAATAAGTTCTGAACAATTTTCTACAGGAGAAAAAAAAACAATGAAACATTTTTGGACAAAAAGTCTATTAACATTATTTGTAACCGGAATGAGTTTAGGTCTTGGTTCTTCCAGTGTATCGGCTCAGTATAATTCAAGCATTCTGGCGGCGAATGCTCCGGTTACGCCCGCGTATGAACCGGCAACTCAAGCGGCAACACCACAAGGGTATTACGCCGCCGATGCAGTTGATTTGGAATCGCGAATCAGTAATCTGGAGGCACAACTGAAAAAGAAACAAGACAAACCCGACCCTCAAAAAGGATTTACTCGTGTTATTGACGGACGTATCTATTTTGACAGTTACAGTGTTCATCAAAGCGGTTCCAGTACAAAAACAGAATCGTTGAATACACTGAAAAATTATAATGGTATTCGTGATCTCCGTGTTGGTGTGAAGGGTGAAGGTTATGGTATTTTCGACTACAAAGTCGATCTCTGTTTTATCGAAAAAACAGGAACAGGAACAGGAACAAACCAAAGCGGTGTGAACCTCAAGGATGTTTGGTTCGGAGTGAAAAATGTACCGCTTCTCGAATATGTTAGGATTGGACATTACCGTATCGAAGAAGGTATTTCTGTTCTTACCGGCGGAACCAACACGACGTTTTTGGAATTTGACGGGCGCGATTTCGCAACAGTACGGCGAATCGGTATTAGTTCGCGCCATCTTTGGGCAAGAGATCAGATTCGGTTTTTTGCCGGATTTTTCTACAACGAAGATATTGCCAAAAATCAACGTTATTCGGTTCGGGATAATCAAGGTTCGATTACGAATTTCCGGTTGACCTTTTTGCCGCACGCTTCTCGAAAAGACGGAAAAATTGACGGTAAACGATTCCTTCTGTTTGGCGGAAATTACAGTTATTTTGATGCAAGCAAAACCAATCCCACAACTTATGTCAATTCCTCATTTACAGAACGGTTTGCGACTGTTGACCAGATGACGCTTGCCACTTATGCGAATGCGATTCCGACGAATGGTTATCATAAGTTCGGTCTTGAATTTGCGGGACAAAACGGTCCTTTTTCCGTTCAAAGTGAAGCGTACGTTAATCACTACAACTCCGTTAAAATCGGTACAACAACAAAAGATCGGACAATTTTCGGAAGTTACATAACTGTTCGTTATTTCCTGACGGGCGATTACCGGAAATTCAGTGCGGAAAGTGCGATATGGAGTACGGTTGATATGAAACACAATTTGGATCTTCGGAAAATAGGTGATTATAATTTTGCCGAACGGCTTGGTGCTTGGGAAGTTGCTGCCAAGTGGGGTTATATTGAAACGAGTCAGTTGTTTGGTTTGGCTTCGAATGTATTTGCCGGTTCGGTCAACGATTTCACATTGGGTTTGAACTGGTATTGGAGTCCGCAGGCACGCTGGATGTTCAATTACATTCACGCCGTACCAAGCCAAATACGAGACGGACAAAGCCGCGATCATTCCGACACCGACATTTTCGCCGCTTCATTCCGTTACAATTTCTAATCCTTCACAATTTTGTTAATTTCTAATTGATTGATTGTTCATTGGCGGCTCTAAAAAGTCAATCTGACTTTTAGAGACCGCCTCTGTTATAAAAAAAGAAAATGCCGATGAATAAATTCCGGAACATTATAGGAAAAATAAAAATGCGGTGAACTCAAAAGAGAGGCGATATTTCGCCGGAATGTTGCCTTATATAAATCTATATCTTGATGATTCCATTGAATAATTACAAAAATAAATTGTTTAGAAATTCCCGTTAATTATTTTTATTTTTTTAACAATGATTCCTATTTACGAGCATAATGTTATTGTTCTTCAGTCCGATATTGATGAAAACCGTCATGCGAATAATCTTTGTTATCTTCGTTGGATGAACGAAGCAGCAATTGCCCATTCTAATACCAATGGTTGGTCGGCGCAACGTTATCTCGAACTCGGCTCGAACTGGTTTGCCAGACGGCATACCATTGAATACCTGCTTCCGGCTTTGAAAGATGATGAATTAATTGTTAAAACTTGGATTGGTGATTGGCAGAATATTCGTTCCACAAGAAAATACTGCTTTATCCGACAACATGATCAGGCAGTTATTGCAGAAGCCGAAACACTGTGGGCATTTGTCAATCTTGCAACAGGAAAACCAACCCGTATTCCTCAAATTGTTACCGATTCTTTTGTTGTTGCTCGTTTTTAATTGAGATAATTCCGGCAATTATTGGTTCGATATTAGATAACACAAAAAATATTGTTACTTACTTTTTGATTTCCATTCGTAAACAAATTAAATCTGTTGCGAATAAAAAACTCGAAATATTACGGTTTTTTAAATTTCAAAAATACTCACAGGAGAATTTTTATGACAAAATCATCACGAAGGCAATTTATTCAATCAACACTAGGAATTACGGGAGCGATGTTTGGGTCTCCGTTTGTTCTTGCGGAAGAGGCAAAAGGCGCAAATGACCGAATTGGAATTGGTGTTATTGGTGCAGGCGGAATGGGAAGCGGTGACGCCAAGAATGCGGCACGATTAGGTGAAATTGTTGCGGTTGCCGACGCCGACACTCGCCATGGTGAACGTCTGAAAAACGCTTACAATAATAAACCGGTTGTTTATCAGGATTACCGGAAACTGCTCGAAAATAAGGATGTTGATGTCGTGATTCAGGCAACACCGGATCATTGGCATACGAAAATTAATATCGACGCAATGCGTTCCGGAAAAGATGTTTATGGAGAAAAACCGTTCAGTCTGACAATTGATGAAGGTAAACTTGTTCGGCAAGTGGTCAAAGAAACCGGACGAGTCTTTCAAACAGGAACTCAACAACGAAGCGGAAAAGAATTTCAAACAGCAGTTGAACTGGTTCGCAATGGGCGTATCGGTAAACTCAAACGTGTTCTTGTTGCGTTACCTTATTATAGTTCGTGGGGAGGTCCGTTCGCGGCAACCGAAATTCCAGCCGAACTTGATTGGGATTTGTATCAGGGACAAGCACCGGTTCATCCGTATATTCCGCAACGAACACATGCAATTTTCCGTTGGTGGTATGAATATGCCGGAGGAATGGTTACGGATTGGGGCAATCATCATATTGATATTGCTCATTGGGGAATGAATACGGATGATTCAGGACCGCTAACAATCGAAGGACGCGGTATTTTTCCGAATGAAGGTAAACAAAATTGTTTCAATACGCCGGACAGATTTTTTGCCGTACTGAAATATCCGAACGATATTGAGTTGTTTTTTTACACAGTTTTTGCGGAAAAACCGGGGTTTCACGGTTCGACCGGACATCAGGAAACAAGTCAGGAACAACTCAACTGGTTGTTCGGTAAGGATTGTCCGGAAGAAGTTCATGACAATAAACGAAACGGAATTATGTTTATCGGCGATAAAGGCAGGGTGTTTGTCAATCGCGGCGGGTTGTTCGGTAAACCGGTCGAGGAACTCAAAGAAAATCCGTTACCGGAAAACGGCTGGAAAGTCAAACCAAGCAATGATCACATGAAAAACTTTTTCGATTGTGTACGCAGCCGCGAAACAACTGTGGCTCCGGCAGAGTTGGAACATCGTTCGGTTTCGGCATGTCATTTGACCAATATTTCGATTCGTCTTGGCGGTCGAAAATTGCAGTGGGATTCGGTCAAAGAGGAAATCACCAACGATCCCGAAGCCAACTCCATGTTGAAACGCGAACAACGAAAACCCTATCAAATCAGTTAATAACTTTTCCGTAACAATTCGCCGGTTATTCAAAACAATATCTCTGGTAGTAATATTTATGATACTATTTCAGCGGCATAATTATTTTTGATTCTTCACTTTGAAGGGGTGGAATTCGAAAAACAAAAATGCCGCTGATATATTACAAAAGAACAATTAATAACAAGGTAAAAGTATAACGCCTTTTCAGAGTGAAGAGTACCGTTTTTACGATTCCTTAGAAAATACAAAGTACTTTGTTGTGTACACAATGACGCCGTATTTTCTGCGGTGAAAAACGAAGGTGAAAAACGAAACAGACGAATAGTTTGTTACGATTAGTTATATTTTACTTCTTACTAAAAAGGTTTCCTTTCCATGACACCCAAAAACCGAATCTTAACTGCGTTAAGACGTGAAACACCGGATAAAATTCCGACTTTTGAATGGTTTATTGACTCAAGTGTTACAAAAGTGCTTTGCGGTACCGAAGACCCAATTGAAGCGGTTGAACGGTTGGATATTGACGCGGTGAATATTCGTGCCGATTATGCCAAAACATGGAAAAATGAAACAATTTTTATTGACGAATGGGGTATTGACCGGCGGTTGACCGGCGATATGATTCCTGCCGCCATGAAACATCCGATAGAAAATATCGCAAACCATAAAAATTACACTTTTCCCGACCCGCATCATCCTGACCGGTTCAAGACATTGGAACGAGCGTTGAAAACTTATCAGAACCAACGCGGTATTATTCTCAATCTTCGGGATGGATTTTCCGACATGCGTGATTTGTTGGGTTACCAAGATGCGTTAATGGCGGTTGCGGTAGAACCTGAACATTTTTCTGATCTTCTGAAACGGGTTGTCGAATACAATGTGACTCTGGCGGAACTTGCGGTAAAACGTTATGGAATTGAGGTTGTTGCAACAACAGATGATGTGTGTTCTGGACGTGGACCGTTGTTGTCGCCCCAATCGTACAAAAAAATTCTTTATCCGCAATTTCGGGAAATTATTGAGGGTTATCGTTCTCTTGGTCTTTTGGTTATCAAGCATTGCGATGGAGATGTTCGGCCATTTATCAGTCTTTGGATAGAAGCAGGAATTCATTGTCTTGATCCCATTGATCCCAACGGCGGGCTGGATATGAAAGAAATCAAAGAACAATATGGTAATCGGATTTGTTTAAAAGGAAATATTGATTGCACAGGTCATCTCGTCAACGGAACACCGGAACAAGTTGAAGAGGAAGTTCGTGTTTGTATTGAAAAAGGCGGAAAAAACGGTTTGATTCTTTCTTCGAGTAATACTATCCATGTTGGAGTTAAACCGGAAAATTATCGCGCTATGCTCAATGCTTTGAGAAAATGGGGATAAAAATGGGGATAAAATAAGAAAAAAAAGTCTAGCGATTCGTTCGCTTTTAATTTGGGGATACATGTTTTATGAAAGACATTACTTAAAATTAATTTTTGTAATATATCAGTGGAATTATTATTTTTCGATTTTCACTCCAGTGGAACTCCAGAGGTAGTCAACGTTTCGCCGAAGGGTTTTCACCCACCGTTGGTCGGCGTACTCGCCGACTTGCCGACTTGCCCCTGTTGACGGACGGAAATGAAGGACTCACGGCGTACAACGCCATAACAAAACCAACCGTTGCGACCGTGGGTTTATTGTATTGTTCAAAACCCTTCGGCGAAAGGTCGCCTACCTGTTAGTTGCCTACCTTGTAATTGCCAACTGTAAACAAATTCAAAAATATTCCACTGATATATTACAAACTTTTTTTAATCCGGCTATTGCAATTTTATTGAAGCGTGGTATATTACGCAGAAGTATATCCGAACAGCAATTCTCTGCCAATCTTAGTAAATAACGAATTGTTGTGCGAGGCAATGCTTTTAAGTATCCTCAGCTCGTCCCAGCGGCGAGCTTTTTTTATGCGCCGATTTAAAAATTCTGTCCCTATTGACAAATCATCAATTCTGCATAGTATTATGAAACGCGGAATATTTTCGGCGTAAAAATTCAGATACAAACCGAACCGTAGTGGTTTGGTATTAAATTAAGAGTTCGTCAGCAATTCATAAGCCGCTAAAAGCGGATTGGTTGGCTTCACGTTCCAACCGGCTTGCCGGGTGAAGATTGCCAAAGACAGTGAAAATGTTGCG
>JAITBS010000630.1 GCA_031283515.1 Planctomycetaceae bacterium | reverse complement strand
GTTCTGATAGAGATGCGGTTCTCAATGAGTTCGACAAGATATTAACCGATATTGCCAATAACCAACAATCACTCGACGAAACACTTTACAATAAACGTTTTGAAAATATTAAAACGCTTATTAGTTATCTTAACGAATTTATTGAAAAAGCGAAAATGTCGTTACCGAAAACAGTTGCCGGAGTTGGAGTTCCCGGCAAGTTTAATCAAATGTTTGTTACTCGTTGGAAGAAAGCGGAAGCGGGACTAGTAAATCTTGACCTGAAATATCAAGAAAAATGTAACATTGAAGATGTTAAATTTGTGCAGAAATTAGAAGAGATTGAAAACGAGTTGTTACATTACGATTTATCGTCTAAACTCAATCCGTCAGACGCGCTTGGAGCGGGAATTGGTCTCTACTTTGACAATAAATATCATGAATTACGTATTGATCTTGCATCATCATTTGATCAATTAGACAAGGGATTATACAAAATTATTCAAAAAGTGCGTCAAGAAATATGCGATATTTTCCAGAATGTCCAACAGGGTAGTTTGGAAAATATTTTCGATGCTGAGTTAAAAAACGATACAAGACAATGGTTACTTAAACTGGCAGATCAGATTCGAGAGATTGATGGCGGTGAAAAAATAGCACAGACAATACAGTATTTCGCCAATATAACGTTTTCATTTCGGGGACATCTTCTTTACCGTATTCGTAAAAATATTGATCCGTTGGGCAGAAGTAATGATTTTGCTGTTTTACCGCAAGATACATTTGACATGGCTTTTGAAAAAGCAAGATTGGCTTGGGAAAAAGCAGTATCAGATTGTTGTGCCACTCTTCAAGGTCTTGCTAAAGATCCTAATCGTGCAATATCTGCGTTTGTTGAGGATTTTTGTGACGGTGTATTACGTACCGGCGGTTACGACGCGGCACAATCAGTTTGGCGTACTTTTTATGAACAGTACCGAGCAGATATCTGGTCGGATGAGTACGCCGCACTTGAAGAAAATACAAAATTACGTGAAGCCTGGAATAGGCATATTAAAGAATTAGGAAACGCCGTCGAACAATTAAAATTATAGTTCAACTACTGTTTTCTAACGAACATTTTTACTCAAACCCTGATAAATACAATGTCAAATCCTGTTTTGAAAATTACAATGGTCGGTCCTTCGCGAGTGGGTAAAACGAGTCTTCTCGCGGCGATGTACAAGGAATTGGAACGAGAACTATCAGAGTTCGGAGCCACCTTTGTTCCTGATGTCAGGACACAACCAGCTATTACAGCACGCCGCAATGAGCTTCAATTACTTGGTGCCGGTACTAATTTGGATGTGAGCAAAATCGTCTCTATTAGTGGAACACAGGATAAACGCGAGTATGACTTTACGCTTAGTGTTAAATTGGAAAATTCAAGAACGGAAAAACTTGAAGTTCAGTTTATTGATATGCCCGGTGGATGGTATCAAGGTGACCAACGTGGTGACCAACGTGCTGATACGGAATTGGCGAAATCAAATGTTTCTATTTGGGTTGTGGACGCAACCGCATTAATGGAACAACCACAAGAAGAAACTAATATCGGAAAATATCACGAACTCATTAATGACCCTGAAACAATTTATAACGCTTATCAACGTGCTCTGGCAGGGAGACATACGGATCATTTTATTGTGATGTGTTTAGTGCGGGCAGAGTCTTATGTTCGTAAAAATCAACAAAATGAAATGTATCAAAAATTGAATCAATCTTATGCACCGTTCCTTCGTCAATTAAAACAACAAACTCCGTCACTTGGAACTGTTGAAGCGTGTTATGTTGAAACAGTTGGTAGTGTTGTTTTTCATACATTCAGAAAAGAAAAAGAGGTACCATACGCAACATTTATGAAGTTACAAAATAAAACATATTCACCTTCCGGCTGTGCCAAACCTTTACGTTCCGTTATTGTCCATGCCCTTCAACAGTCCCTTTTGGCAAAAATTATTGAGACAAATAAAACGATAGAAGACATAGACATCACAATAGAAAAAGTAAGAGAAGCGGATACGTTATGGAATAATTTTTGGGGAATTTTGGGATTTGAAACAGACTTAGAAAAATATATCAGAGATCATACAAACCTTGAAATCAAACATGATGAATTAGTAAATATCGGACAAGGTTTACGACATGTATTAGAGGAAATTATGAGGAACAAAAAAACGAGTGATTACTTTACATTCAATTTATAAATTTTAGATAACAATAACAGAAATGTTTAAGATTGCTTTAGTGGGACCAACTGGAGTCGGGAAAACAAGTGTTCTTGCGGCGATGTGTGATGAATTTGAATACGAACTGAATCAAATCGGTTGTGAGTTCAAGCCGATAGGAGTTACAAAACGTAACATTATTGAACGCCGTTCCGAGTTGGAAGGTTTGGGTAAGGGACAAAAATCGGTTCTTACTGAAAACGTTGTAATCATGGGAACTGCCGGTTCCCGACAATTTGATTTTGAATTACGTATTCCTGTAAACAGAGACGGTGAACAAGATTTACTTATATTTCCGATACGAATTACAGATTTACCCGGTGCCTGGTATCAAGGAAGTGATCGCGGAATAGAAGCAGATAAAATACTGACAGATTCGAATTGTTCGTTTTGGGTTGTTGATTCAACCGCCCTGATGGAAAATAGTTCAGACGGAAAAGAAACAGGAGAATTTCATAACTTTATTAATGATCCGGAAACTATTTATAATTCTTACCAACGTGCTTTTCAAGATAAATACGATTATCATACTATTGTTATGGTGCTTGTCCGATCTGAATCTTATGTACAGAAAATCGGAAAACTTTATCAAAAAAGAATTGGTTGGTTTGAGTATTGTTGTAAGTTGTGTCTGCCGTTTTTAACAAATGATCGTACTAAAAATTTATATGACAAATTAAATCGTTGTTATGCTCAATTGTTATGGAAATTATATGGTCAGACGAATGGTATTGTGGCTTTTGCCTGTCATGTTGAGACTGTTGGCAATCTCTTTTTTCACAATTTTGAACTAAATCAAGGAAAACCGCAGGCTCAATTCCGACGGGGAACGAAACCATATACTCCGAAAAATGGCGGACTTCCGTTACGTATCGCAATCAAACAAATATTAGAACAAGAAAAAATTAAAACTCATCAAACAATTACTGAAAAAGATACTTGGGGCAGGTGGTTATATGATGTCTTTATCGGACATTCTGATGTAAAAACATCTAAAGAAGATTTAAAAGCCATTGAAACAACGCTATCTTATCTAACAAATAAATTACAAAAAGATAAATATGTTTCATTTAACCCTGAAAGCGGCGGCTTTATATGGTAAACCACCGATAATCCGTAACTCAATACAAATAAAATTAAGTTACTTTAATCAGTAGGAAGCAAACGATGGAAACAAAAATTGGTATTGTTGCGTGTACACGTGGTTTTTCAATTGACTACGGATATGCGGCTGACGGTTGTGAAAAACAAACCGCCTTTGAATTTGGAAGGGTACTTGATGATCAGATACCTAGTATTGCGGTACATAAACGTACCGATAATACCTTTAGTGTTAGTATTGGTTGTATTCCGACAAAACAACATGACAGCAGCGGTACACGTAATATCCGTATCTATTTAACTTTTAATGGGCTTACCGAAGAAAAATCACGTGATATATTACTGTTTTATCTGGAAAAATACAACGAAAATGGACATGCAACTGAATGGGCAGAAGTAACCGAACCGTTTTTGCAAGCGTTTCATTGGAATCAGAAATCAACAGACCAAAATGAACAAAAATCGACAGGGCACAATGAACAGAAATTGACAAAACAAAATGAACGGGAATGGGATGTTGATTTTCAAATTATTCGTAATATAATTGCGAATATCCCTCACATAGAGTGTTCGGATAAACGGTTGTCTGATCGTTGGGAGCAGAATAATAACTCAATCAATCGGCATAAATTATTCGATTTACTACAAACACATACTTTTTCTCTATCTTCCGGTTTCAAAATTGTTGTTACGGGACCTGCTCCAAGTCAGGATTCGTATGAACAGTTACGAAAAGAAGTTGATCGTTATCTCTGGATAAGTGGTCGAAATGAAGAGTTGAAAGACACTGAGTCTGAAAAAATATCAAAGGACAACGATAATAAAAAAAAAGAAAACCACCTGATTTTAATAATTCTCCTAATATTGGGAATTATTTTAGTAACATTGGGGATTTTATAGAAAGAAGTAGCAAAAAAACCGCAAGAAACGCCGGAAAATTAGTTGGAAAAGTTATTCCCCAACATGCTAAAGATAAAATTCGGAAATCCCTCAAAAAAAGCCATACCAAAAAAGATTCAAATAATAACCCCAACGAAGGAAAACAATCGGGAACAAAAAAATCAGAACAAAAAAATTCCAACCAACCCGACAAAATTGATTTCTCTAGTTGATCCCAGTGAATCAGTTATTTCTCCGTAGGTCAAGTCGTAACGGGCAATTTTATTTACCACAGAAGACACCGAGAACACAGAGATAAATTTTTTGAACATAGAAATTTACTTTTTCTCAATTTTCTTTGTTCAAAACAAGTGAGAATACAATTATTAACAAAAATATTAAAAAATATTCCCTCTCTGTGTTCTCTGTGGTTAATAAAATGGACAATTACACTTATATGGGTTTGGCTAAATTTATTTAAAATGGTATGAAACGAGAAAGCGACAAATGAGTTGCAATATTTCAAGTCATTCTGAAGACTCACTTGTTTTTCCTAACGGAATTGATGCGGAATATCTTCAATTCCTTGAATACCGTTGCGCACTTATTGCTGAAAGTGTTTATAAACTTATTGACCTTGCTGATGCGGGAATGCCAGCCGCTTCGCCGAAACAAATTCAAGAAATTTTTGGAAGTTCTGATGTTCTCTTTCACGAAGACAACGGTTTTCACGCGAAACTCTATTGCGATATACGTTCGAATCAATTTATTCTTGGATTCGGCGGAACAACCTTTGATAATATCAATGATTGGATTACAAATATTAATCAGTTTTTGGGACAAAAATCAGAACACTACATTCAGGGAATAGAACTCGTTAATAAAATTCGTGATAATTATATTGACAAAATAATTGTTACAGGACATTCACTTGGCGGCGGCATTGCAACAGTTACCGCGATTACTCGAAAATTGAATAGTTACGTTTTTAATCCGCCTGCAATTCATATCAATACACTCGAAAAATTGGATTGTTTAAATCTTACTTCTGCTGAAAATAGAATTAAACGTTTTGTTGTTTCAGGAGAAATTCTTGATCTTATCAACAAGACAATCAGTATTCAACATCGTCAAATCGGTACAAAAATTCCTCTTTACGGCAGTGGGAAAATTTCGGTTTTCAGTGGTTTACTCGGACGTCAATTTACAAAAATACTTGTTCCGAATCCGGTTGTAACACTTATCAGCACGATTGGAATTCCATTACTACAAAAGAGTGTCCATTTACACAGTATGAAGGAAGTTTTTCACGGCTTAAAGAATCATCTTTCCAGTTTTAATCATTGTAATAGTTCGGAGGAATTTTTATTTGAATCCCCTAGAGTTCGTACATAAATAAAGTATCAATTTTAATTTATTATTTTTTATTGATTATTTTATTCCATTTACTAGGTGAATTACAAACGTGTTCTATTGCTAAGCTTATTTTCAACAAATTAAAATGCTATTGACAAATTGTACATTTTTTGATATTATTACACCGTTTATAAAAATATACAATACTATTTTGGGACATTTTATTTACGCACAATCACTTAAAGTACCTATTTGTGGAGGAGAATTTACACCTAAAGAATTGAATAGTCCGAATAAAATTGGTAATATTTTATTTATTAATTTGGATATTTTTTCGATAGGAACTCCGCCGGAAGAATCTCAAAATTATTTTATATTTACTTTTAAAACATACGGTGTTGAAATAGAATCAACAAGAGATCGAATTCAATTGGAATTATGTGATAAAAACAATGAGATTCTTGATTATGTAGCAGATTCTTTTATGGATACTCGATTGGCTGCTAAATTAAGTAACCGTATGGGAGAACCCGCTGAAAAAACTTCTATTACTCTTTGTACCCCAATACGATTAGCTATGGTTGATAAAATTGTCATTTCCGTGTTTCGAGTTTAATAAAAACCGTAGCATTATTTTTCGGCGAATACTTTGTTAAAATTTAATTTAGCGGTATTCTATTTTTCAGTAAATTTGTTTGGTCAAAGTAGCTTTGTTAACCTATCCCAGTTTTGGATTAATAAAAATTTCGTAATATATCAGTGGAATATTTGTTTTTTACGTTTATGGACTTCAGATGTTTTTTTCTTTCGCCCCAACGGGGCAATGCGTAACAACCCGCCGCAACGCGGCGGGGAACAACTTATTCAAACAATCGCCCTGAAAGGGCAATGTATTAGTTGAGAGTGGAGAGTGGAGAGTGGAGAGTGGAGAGTTCGCACGCGGAGTAATACCAAAACGGTAATACTTCCGCTTGCGACACTATCAACTATCAACTATCAACTATCAACTATCAACTATCAACTATCAACTATCAACTATCAACTAACCACGCCCTTTCAGGGTGATGTGAGGTGATGATTCGTTTCCTACCGCGTTGCGGTAGGTTGTTATGCAATGTCCTTTCAGGACAAAGAGGAAAAGAAACA
>JAITBS010000535.1 GCA_031283515.1 Planctomycetaceae bacterium | reverse complement strand
CAGTTTACCCGAACACCGTCAGATTGTCAACCAGAATTTTTTCAACCATTCAAAAAAATTAAAATTTTCCTAGCGTTTACAGGCTTGAGTGTTAAAATGGATAAAATTTCAACAAGGATCATGATTTTAACCGATAGATACTTTACTTCTGGAACTATTTTTTCCAGAACTTTGCTTGTTTAGCGGATCTGCCGTTGATAACCGTTTGTAGGTTTTACCTATAAAAATTTATCTAAATTAATAACCAGCTCGTAAATACTAGGAAAATTTGTGGAAAGTACAGTATAATAATGGGTATAATAAAATAGACAGTTATAAATCGTGTTATTTATAGGGATTATGTAATTGATTGTTTAAGCGATTACGGATGAAAAATTGCTCAAATATTTACATTAACTTTTACTTTAACTTTTTCAATGACAACGAACCTTATATTTCCCCAACTTCGTCCTTCACACACAAAAATTGTTGCCACGGTTGGACCTGCCAGTGATACGGACGAGATGTTGGCAAAACTGATTTTGGCGGGAGTAGATGTTTTTCGGATTAACATGGCTCACGGCGACACTGCTCAGGCACAAACACGGCTTGATCGGATTCGAAAGGTTAGTCAACAAATTGGTGTAACAGTTGGGATATTAGTTGATCTTGCGGGTCCCAAAATGCGGCTTGGTGAGATTTGCGGCGATGTTTATCGGTGTACAACTGAGATTCCGATGAAATTCGTTCGGGGCAAAACAACCTCAGAACCTCATACGTTCACTACAACTTATGATCCTTTAATTAGTGATGTGAATATCAATGACAAAATCATGTTGGCGGATGGAACAGTTGTGTTGCAGGTTACGGAAAAAAATTCCGATTCTATTGTCTGTACGGTAATACAAAGCGGAACGGTGCGAAGCCGTCAAGGTGTCAATCTGCCGGGAACAAAACTCAGTATTAAAACACTTCAACAATCAGACATTGATAATGCTCGATGGGCAGTTGGTGCAGGCGTGGATTTTCTGGGACTGAGTTTTGTCCGCAGTCCCGAAGATATTCTCGAACTCCGTGAAATTCTTGTTGAAACGGCTTACCAAAACACGAATCGTTGGTCGGATATTCCGCATATCATCGCTAAAATCGAAAAACCTGAAGCGGTTGAACGTATTGAGGAAATTGTGGATGTTACCGATGGCATTATGATAGCGCGTGGTGATCTTGGGGTTGAGTTTGATATTGCTCAAATTGCGGTGGTTCAGAAGAAAATTATCGAAACTTGCCGCCGTAAATCAAAACCGGTGATTGTTGCAACACAAATGCTTGAGAGCATGCATCATCAGACAATACCGACCAGAGCCGAAGCGACCGATGTTGCCAATGCGATTCTTGACGGAACGGATGCTTGTATGCTGTCCGGTGAAACGGCTGTTGGTGAATTTCCGCTTCAGACCGTGCAAATGATGCACCGAATTGCGGTTGAAACGGAAAAAGTATTAGCGGAACGTTTGGCGTTTACACCTCGCTTGTCCCGAACAACTTCTGTTACTCATGCTGTTTGTGATGCGGCGGTTACGTTAGCGGATGAGATCGGTGCGGCAATATTACTCGTTAAAACTCAGTCGGGAAAAACCGCAATGGCAGTTTCAAACAAGCGTTGTTTTACTCTTTGTGTGGGAACGAGTTCCAATATTCGGGCATTGCAGCGGATGAATCTTTACTGGGGAATTTTCCCGCTTATAAATGTACCGGAAAATCCGCAGGAAAATCTGATGAGTGTCATCGAAGCCGGAAAAACAAACGGATATCTAAATCATGGTGATCGAGTTGTCCATGTTTTGGGAATTACTGCAGAAAGCGGTTACCGGAATATTCTGTACGTTCATGTTGTCGATTGATCGTGTTACAAATGATCATGTTACAAATGTTTTAGTAACGGTTTATTTTATTACTTGCCGGAATATATCGTTTCAATAGTCCGGCAAATTACGCCGATTCCGTTCAAATTTCTATACAAATTTTATTCCCGTACAACAACGATGCGGTCAATGTACACCGCGTCAACTTCATCAGGACGTTTCGGCGGGGCAAACCAAAGATAATGTCCCGGTTTGAGTGCAATTGATCCCGCGTCAACCCAATGATATTCCGTACCGGAAATTTCCGAAACAGGAATTGATTTGGTTACGATTCCTTTCTTTTCTTTAATGTTGTACACTCCAAGCGTCATCGCAACTCCTTCAGTTGTCTTGGCATCACAACGAACCGCCGCATAAAGCCGATACGTTGATTGTTCTGTTGTTGATGTTTTTAACGGCTTCAAATCAAGCAACGAATCATCAAAAATATAACTCGTTGCCCATTCAAAATGGTTACCCGGCATTTTAACCGCCCGACCATTTGACGCCTTTTCGTCATCAACAATGAAAACCAATTCTCCAAGTTTATGAGTGTTAAATTCAATATTTTGTACATCATACCATGATTTTTTGGGTAAGTCTTGACAGAAATCCGGCGGCGTAACATTAGGAATGGGAGCAGCACTTTTACGAAGTTCTTGTTCAAAAGTTTTCATGTTTACTTTCGCCGACTCACGATGGGCAGTAACTCCAAATTCCTTGCATCGAGCAAAAAAATCATTAACAGCATCTTGTGGGTTTTCTAATCCGATAAACGGAGTATCGGTCAATTCCGTTTTACGGCGAAGTGCGTGGTATTCCATCAACACAACAAGATCTATCGGCATTTTTTCACGTCGAAGCCGATTCCTTATTGTTTCATCTTTTGTTGTTTCAACTGCCTGATTCATAAGTGTAACCGTTTTGTTTAACGTTTCCAAATTAAGCCAATCGTTAGTTGAACCTCTGTAAATACCAAGATAAACACCTGATTTTTCCGCATGGTCAAGAAGCAGATTCCAGTATTCTTTCAGAATCGGAGCCACATCGGTTCCATAATAACCGTTCAAAAATTCGTCGAATAATTTATTTTCATCGAGTGCCGGATTCCACAACAAATGTGAGATCACCCAATTTCTCATACGTACAAAATCTCCGGCTGCACAGTGAACATCGCCTTGTTCAAATAAACCAATCGTATGATGGTCAACGAAAAAACGAATGTTCGGAGCCAACACCCGAAGATTCGGATGCGGCAACATGTAGGCGGTAAAATTCGTAATATAATCCCAAACAAAAAGATTATCCGCGATTTTACTCCAGCCTTCGATATCTTCGCGCAACGATTTATTTTGTTCGCCAGCCTCAAGCGGTTGAACAAACGAACATTCAATTGTACAAAGACGAATCACAACATTTTTTCGCGGCTTAACAAGTTTTGGCGGTTTTCGTGTGTATTGATAAGCAAGAGTTTCGACCCAAACATCGGGAAATTCTTTTTCAATCGCTTCGGCAACTTTATTAACGAAACGAATAAGTACTCCCGCTTGATTACCTTCCTCTTCGGCAATTGCTGTACAATTTTTACATTCACAATATCCGTGCCAATCATTTTGACTTATCGAAATGAATTTGGCGTCGGGATTTTTGCGGAGAGATTCAATGGCGTTTTTAGTCAATTCTTCACGCATAGCGTCGTTGGTCAAACAAAGTTGAGCGTGATCGTGTTTTCGTTCTCCTTTAATTTCGCTGTACCAATCGGGATGTTCCGCAAAATATTTATTCGGCGGAATCAGCGGAAAGAACGAATGAACAAAATACTGAAACCGGTGATGTCCGCCATATTCCAGTCCGATTCTGGCATGGTG
>JAITBS010000517.1 GCA_031283515.1 Planctomycetaceae bacterium | reverse complement strand
ATAAATCAATTTCATAGTGTCGCCCCATGCGGGGCTTGATTAGTGTGGAGATTTCGATCCGTAGGTTACGCTGCGCTACACCTACGGTTATGCACTTGTCGTCCCTGCGGGACTAATAACAAATAATTCCACTGATATATTACGAGTTTTGTAGAATTTCCCATTTACAATTCAGAAACTGCCTTTCAAAATAACAAATTGCTGAAATATTATCTATTTTTAAAAATATTGATCTTACCTTCATTATTTTGTTTTTTTCCGCTTGTTGAGCGACCGTTATTTATGATAGTTTCTAACGTTTTTTGCATCTCTTCAGCTTTTTCAGGATATTCTGCCGTAACATTATTTTTTTCGCTAATATCTTTTGAAAGATCAAAAAGCTGAACCGGCGGAAGATTATTTGCGTCCGGCGAATTAGGACGCGGAAAACTCCAACCACCCGAATCTTCACATAAACAAAGCTTCCAGTTTTTTTGACGAATAGCAAATGACCCATTAATTGAATGATGAATAACCTCGTTTCTTATTGGATTCTTAACTTGTCCTAACCACGCAGGAAGTAAATTAAAACTGTCTTCGCCAGCATTATCAGGAATCGAAACATTAAGAACCGCCGCAAATGTTGCATAAAAATCAACAAGACATCCCAACTCTTCCGATACGGAATCTTTTTTAATTTTGTTATGCCAACGAACAATAAACGGAACTCTATGTCCGCCGTCAAAAATATCAGCTTTTGCACCGCGAAAAACATAACTTGGCTTATGTCCTTTTTTCAAAAGCTCCTCAATTTTCGCCGCCGGAGAACAACCATTGTCAGACGTAAAAATTATAATTGTGTTTTCAGAAAGACCAGATTTTTCAACAGTTTGCACAATTTTTCCAACGACGCTGTCCACTTGCATTACAAAATCACCGTATGCGTTTAATCCGCTTTTACCTTGCCATTCTTTGGTTGGCAGAATTGGAGTATGCGGAGCAGGAAGAGGTAAATAAAGAAAAAACGGTTTGCCCTTTTTAGCAGTCTGAGCATGACTTGAAATAAAATCAATTGTACGTTCCGTAATTTTAGGTAAAACGTCTATTGCCTCGTAAGATTGAGCAGCAGGTCCATTACGAACCCACTTCTTTTCCGTTGTCGGCAATTCCGTTACTTTTGAATCTTCCAGAAAAACAAATGGAGGCATATCTGCCGAAGCTGAAATTCCCCAAAAATAATTGAATCCTAACTCTAAAGGACCATTTTTAAATGGTTTTGAATAGTCAATATTTTTTTCCGACGGCTCTTTTCCATCAGTTGTTGCCCAATTTAATCCGAGATGCCATTTTCCGATAACAGCGGTATCATAACCGGCTTTTTTAAATAGAGTTCCCAATGTTTGTCGATCCGTTGGAATCAACGCCGGAGAAAATCCGCTTAAAACGCCCGATTTTTTTCTGGTTCGCCAATTATAACGCCCCGTTAAAATACTATAACGTGTCGGCGTACAAACCGACGACGATGAGTGCATATCAGTAAAACGTATTCCTTCATGTCCCAAACGATCCAGATGCGGCGTTTTGATTTTACAATCCGGCGAAAATATACCTATATCGCCATATCCCAAATCATCGGCAAGAATCAATATTACATTGGGATTGCCTACGCTAGTTTCATCGGCAAAAATAATTTCATAATACGTCATACTAATCCAGATGATGTTTATAAACATCAATAGTTGAACACTATAATATCTGGTAAAAAGTAATTTTGTCATAATTTATTCTCCTTTTTAATTTTTGTAACCGTTCACGGTTTTTTAATTCGGAATTGAGTTTTGAGTAATACAAGCGAAATATTTGTACAAAAATTCAACTGAATGATTATGAATATAATTTTTATGAATACGTATGAAATAATCATTTGCAAATAACAAAAAATTAACGCTTGTAGAGACGCTATGCTTTGCGTATCTATCAGTGATCTCTTGATCGATTTTAGTTTAAACCAACAAGAGACGCAAGGCATTGCGTCTCTACAAGCGTTGTTAATTTGTAACCGTTCACGTTCAAAAGAAAAAATCCTACGCCCTTTCTGGGCTTAGAAAATTTTTCTCTTGTGCGTGAACGGTTACAATTTAATATTAATTTAACTCTTGTTACGCACTTGCTGCTCCAGACAGGTGATCAACCTGATCGATAAACGCCTACGGAATAACTCAAAATCAAGTTGTTGGGAATTTCCATCCTTCTCGGAAAGTTGGCTTGATGTAGTTGTTGACTTTATCAGAGTCGGTTGTCATGTTTTTGGGATTCCATGTTGTTTTTTGTATCTCGCATCGATGCATCGTTGCCGCGACAACAAGCGATTCGGTGTATTGTCCGGCATACTCAAAACGACACTCACACTGCTCCGGCTTGTTCGACTTGATCGCCTCAATCCATTGACGATGATGACCAACACTCGGAGAATATGTCGGCTGCGGCGGATGAAAATCAACAAATTTCTGCTTCGGAAATAATACATGATATCCATAATGAACTTGAAGCGAACCACTCTTGCCAACAAATAAAACGCCAGACGGTTGCTTAAGATCAATCAAATCTTCCGAAATTCCTTGCGGTTGACGATTCCCGTCGTACCAATGCAACTTCAACGGTTTTCCATTCGGATATTGATGCGTCCAAATAATATGTTGCTGATCGCGATTGTAAAGCGGATGAGATTTAGGTCCATCAACCTCAATTGTTGTCGGCGGAGTTAAATTTAACGCCGTCCACGCTAAGTCAATTGTGTGCGGTCCCATTCCCGTTATCCAACCATTGCCCGAATGCCAAAATCCATACTTGCTAAACGATAACCACAAGTTATGAAAAGGACGAAAAGGCGACGGTCCAAGCCAAAGATCATAATCAAAACCGTCCGGCACAGGAGAACTCCCAACCGGATCACTCTTCGGAACATAAGTTCCGCGACACCAAACATGCACTTCCGAAATATCGCTTATATCGCCAATCGCTCCGGCTCGAATCAATTCAATCGCACGATAATAATGAGCATTCTGAGCATTACCCCATGAGCGAACTTGAGTGCCGGTTTGCGTGCAAAGCTTTTTTTGTTGCGCAAAATTCGACATCTGCCGAATTTCCCAAACAGAATTAGCAAGCGGTTTTTCGCAATAACAATGCAAACCTAAATTCATCGCGCTACAAGCAATAATCCCGTGCGTGTGATCAAGCGTTGCAACTAAAACCGCGTCAAGCTCTTTACCTTTTTCATCGAGCAAGACGCGATAGTCTTTGTAACGATGCTCAACTTTGTAAGCGTCGGATTGCTTGTTAAGCGTGTTGGAATTGACATCGCAAAAGGCAAGAAGTTTTTCGGAATTTTTGGTTTCATTAACCAATCCCGTAATATTCCCTCCGCCTTGACCTCCAACTCCAATCACCGCAATATTCAGTTTGGAATTCGGACTCTTGTCTGCAAGAACCGCCGGCACAAAAAATGACCCCAGCCCCGCAACTGTCGCCGATTGCAAAAAACGACGACGCGATGTCGTTATACTTTTACGTTTCATAAAATTTCTCCTTTTGTAAATTGGTGAAAAAAATTTTTCTCCAATGTTATTGTTGTTAATTGAAAGAACGTTATTAAATGTTCTTTTTTTTATTTTTCGTTTTGAAAAATTTGCCATGCTTCTTTTTTTGCGTTATCGTTATCGGCGGCGTTGTGCAGCCAAAGTTGATAACGTAGAGTAAGCGGTTTATCTTTTTTTAACGAGTATCGCGTTCCGCTTTTTGGGAACGTTGGTTGAAACCAGTTTAGATTCGGATATTGTATCAACTCGCCCGAATAATCTGGATTTGTTGTTTTTTCAAAAATCGTCAACTCTGAGTGTCCGTCGGACTTCGGATTTTTCCACGAGCCGAAAACCCATGCGGGTTGTTCTTGTTTCGGAATATTTGTTTCTTTTTCGTTGCCGTAAAACGATCCGATCTTAAAATCTTTGAGCGGCGCCATACGGAGATTAAGTCCGCCGTAATGTTTTGTATGACGTCTTGCCAAAGTTATTTCGTCAACTAGCGATTCGAAACGAAATTCAAAATTGATTTTTCGTCCGTTTTTATCGCGAGGAAAAACGGTAATTGTTGTTTGTTCGCGAACGATTGGTTCTTTGTCTAACCATTTCCAGATATTTTCTGCAACTAATTTAACTTGACCGTTATTTGTAGTTGTTTCAATTTTATCTGTTGGTCTTGCGAAAACTTTTTGTAATGCGTGTAAATCTCCGAGTTCGCCTTTGTAACCGACTTCGGGCCAAGCCCAATAAAGTCCGCGATGATGCGGATGATCGCTACTCCAATCTTTGGTGATCGGTTCGCCGTCAAGATCGTAAATCGGGTGAATGTAATTACTACGCGGAACGGCGTAAATACTTATCTTTTGGTTACCTTTTACAGTATCCAAATAACTTTTTGGAATGGGAATTGTTTTGTAATTGTACTGCAAAACCGGTTTGTCATTTTCCAAAATTAGCCATTGACCCGTTTCAGAATTCGACTTCACCTGAAATTCCGCGTCAACAAAACCGATTCTGCAAAATACAAAAATCGAAGCGACAACTAACAACAATATTTTTTTCAACATAATTTGATCCTTTCAATTTGTTAATGGTTTGTAATAAAATTTTTGTAATATTTTAGCGGAAATTTAAAAGTAAACATTTTAAAATGTCGTTCCTTCGGGATTGACAAAAATAAAACGCTACAAAAATTCCGCCGAATAATTATTACCGGAAACTTCTAAAAACTAGTTTTTTATCAACCACAGAGAACACAGAGTTCACAGAGAATGTTTTTAAAAAATTAAATTCGATTTAAATCCAATTCCATAATTTTTACTTTAATAAATTTAAATTATGTTTTGATTCAAATTAAAAATTTCTCCGTGTTCTCTGTGTACTCTGTGGTTTAAAATTAATTTTTAGAGATTTGATACTCAATATTTTACGGTAAATGATAATTTCTGACAGTTTCGACAAATGTTTTGATATTTTCGGGTGGAGTTTCGGCGGGGAGCGCGCAACCGGCGCCGATTACCAAACCTCTACCTTGAAAACAATC
>JAITBS010000441.1 GCA_031283515.1 Planctomycetaceae bacterium | reverse complement strand
GTTATTCCCTTCACAGCGTACTCCAGAGGACTTGAACCTCTAACATTTATAAATGTAACAACCTGTTCAGTATGTTAAAATAGGTAAAAAATCCACCCTCTCCTATTAGAAAGGAGAGGATGGCAATTTGTGAAGTTCAGAGCGGAATAACCTGTAACACGTCAGAATTACCCCCTTCACATTGGGCAGGGGCGGGATTGAACCGCCGACACACGGATTTTCAGTCCGTTGCTCTACCAACTGAGCTACCTACCCTACCGTAAATATCAATCGCCCCATTTTATCAAAATTAATAACACCGTCAAGTGGTCAGGCACAGAATCATAAGGCATGTTCTAAAATCAATTTATTGAAGTAGTTGGACAATAGTATTGAGATCGTTCGGTACAGAAATGGGATGGTTAGCAAAATCTGTTGTTTTGACACCGCGTTTAGCAAGAGTATTTTCGAAAAACACAGGATCCGTTCCATGATAGGCAACAGTTGCGTTTGGGTCTTTAAGTTGGTGACCTGTCAAAATACAAACAACCCGTTCGGATTTTTCGATAATTCCCTCCGCAACAAGTTTCTTGGCTCCGGCAACACTGGCAGCACTTGCCGGTTCGCAACCAAAACCGCCAGCACCAACCTGCGCTTTGGCATCGAGAATTTCCTGCTCCGTCACCTCACGTACAACACCATCACAAAAATCCAACGCCCGTAAACATTTTGACAAATTGACAGGACGATTAATTTCAATAGCACTTGCAATTGTTGAGGCTTTGCGTCCTTCGGCAGTCATTTGATCGAAGAATTTTTTTGCGTGAACTTTATCGTAATTTCCGTTATTCCAGCGCAACCCTTCCTGTTCGTAAATCCGGTACAATGTGTTAGCTCCGGCGGCGTTGATAATTGCCAGTCGCGGGATTTTTTTAATGAGTCCGAGTTTATGTAATTCGATAAACGCTTTGCCGAAACTGCTTGAATTTCCAAGATTGCCGCCGGGGACAACAATCCAATTGGGAGGTTCCCAGCGTAATGCCTCCAGAACACGAAACATAATCGTTTTTTGACCTTCGAGCCGGAACGGGTTCACACTGTTGACCAGATAAATATTGAGTTTTTTTGAAACTTCCTGAACACGCATCATGGCATCGTCAAAATCACCTTGAATCTGAATTGTTTTGGCTCCGTAATCCAATGCCTGTGAGAGTTTACCGTAAGCGATTTTACCGGAACCAATGAAAATAACCGATTGCATCAAATTGGTATAAGCGGAATAGATTGCCAAAGAAGCACTTGTGTTTCCGGTCGAGGCACATGCGGCGCGTTTGGCACCGACAACAGCACCATGTGAAAAAGCAGCAGACATTCCGTTGTCTTTAAAACTACCGGACGGGTTGAGACCTTCGTATTGCAGAAACAACCGGTCATTTCTCAGCCCCGTAAACGCAGCAACATGACCGGCTTGTTGAAGAAGCGTTTGACCTTCGCCAATCGTAACACAACGCGATAACGGTAAAAACGGCAACAAATCATGGAATCGCCAAACACCGCTTAATCGATGCGGATTTGAACGTTCCGACCAATACGCTTCGAAAAATTGTAAACTTTGGGGAGGTTGTAATCGATCCCAATCATATTCCACATCCAAAAGTTCACCGCATTCAGGACAAGCATGATGAATTTCCTCAATACCGAATGTCTTACCACAGTTCGGGTTAATACAATGTTGATAGGCAGTCATAAAAAATTCTCAGGGGAAGAAGGTAAAGGTTAAAAATATAAAATCTGGTAATCTATCAGTGGACTATTTTGTTTTTCGATTTTCACCCCGACAAGGGCAATGGCAAGTTGATAGTTGATAGTTGAGAGTGGATAGTGTCGCAAGCGGATTACGACCAAAACGTTTTGAATCCGCGTGCGAACTCTCCACTATCCACTCTCAACTATCAACTAATACATTGCCCCTTGGGAATTATTCCGATGATATATTATAAAATGCTGTAAGATTTCAGCGGAATTTTTATTTGATCTGTAATTGCAATAATTTGGGGGACTTGCGGTTGCAATTACCATCCGTAAACAATGGCAACATTTCAACAAAACCGAATCTTAAAAAGTGAGGTGCATAACCGCCTTACCGCAACAAACTGGAAAACTCTTTGCGGAGTGATTACTCCTCTCCTCATAAATTACAATTCAACATATTAACATAAATAAAGAACAATGTACAGTAACTGTTGCGGCGTTTTAGTTCAAGTAGTCCGCAAATTCTTTTAAAAAGTTCAGTAATCTATCAGCGGCATTTTTTTCTCCTACGCCCTGAAAATAGTTGAGAGTTGATAGTGGAGAGTGGAGAGTGGAGAGTTCGCAAGCGGAATGATCAACAGATGGTTAAAATTCCGCTTGCGAACAAAAACACGGGTGCGTTTGGGAAAAAAACGGGCGTCATTGGAGAAATGACGGGCGTCATTGAGGAAAAAACGGGCGTCATTGGGGAAAAAACGGGCGTCATTGGGGAAATGACGGGCGTCATTTTACAGAAATCATCTGACTTACCATAATTAAAAACAATGTAATCTATTACTGGAATTTTTGTTTTTCCCATTAGCCCC
>JAITBS010000440.1 GCA_031283515.1 Planctomycetaceae bacterium | reverse complement strand
AGTGGAGAGTTCGCGATGCGGAGTAATACCGTTTTGGTAATATTCCGCTTGCGTTATTCTGCGTCCTGAAAGGACAACACAAGCCAGCCCTACCCAACGGGTAGGGTAGTGAATAGTGTCGCAAGCGGAATTACTACCATTTCGGCAGTAATCCGCTTGCGACACTTTCCACTATCAACTATCAACTATCAACTATCAACTACTTTTACGTTCTTAGTTGAAATTTAGCGACGAGTTGTTGTAAGTTTGCTGCCATGCTGCTCATTTGGTTTGCGGCGCTGGCGGATTCTTCGGCGGCGGCGGTGTTTTGTTGGGTGACGGCGTCGATTTGTTGTATTCCGACGGTCACCTGAGCCACGCCTTGAGCTTGTTCATTACTTGCCACCGCAATACCTGCAACAAGATTTGTTGTTTCTTTAATTTGTTCGACAATAGTATTGAGGACATCGGAGGTATGAGCGGAGACTTCACCGCCTCGATTGATTTCCTGACCACTGGTTTGAATCAGATCGGTTGTTTCTTTTGCGGCTTTCGCACTGCGGGCAGCCAGATTGCGAACCTCTTCGGCAACCACCGCAAAACCCTTGCCATGCGTTCCCGCTCGTGCCGCCTCCACCGCAGCATTTAACGCTAATAAATTCGTTTGGAACGCAATATCATCAATGACTTTCACCACGCGTTGAATTTCATTCGAATTTTTGGTAATTCGATCCATCGCCGCAGTCATCTCTTTCATCGCTTCTTGACCATCCGCCGCCGCATTCGAGGCTTTTTGGGCAAGATCGCGCGCCTCACCGGCACTTTGGGCGTTGGCTTTCGTTTGGCTGCTGATTTCACTCATGGACGCAGTGATTTCTTCGAGACTGGCAGCGGACTCTTGAGCCCCGCTGGATAACGTTTGTGCGGCGGAAGAAACTTCTCCGGAACCGGTCGCCACTTGTTTCACGGATTCGTTGATTTCATACAAGGTACGATTGACCTGATCAAGCATTTTGGACAAGTTTTGATTCATTGTATCCAAGGTTCCCTTTTCCTTGACACTGATACGCCAATCACCGGATGCCAAAGAGTTTGCCAAAGCGTCGATGGTTTTATAATCGCTTAAAACTGATTCACCGACGGTTGCCATTTCGCCGATTTCGTCAGAGCGTTGAGTCAAGGTCGGTTCGATTTGCTCACTTAAATCGCCTTCTAAAACGACTTTTTTCAGTGTTTTCATGACGGACGCCAAGCCGCTGGTAATATTTCGGCTCAAACAAAAACTGACAACGATTCCGGCAAGAATGGAAAAAATAATAACGCCAATAATCAACGTACGTGAAACATCCATAATACTTTCCGAATCATCGGAAACTTCTTTAACCCGATCAACTACTTTTCCTACCAATATTTTTACATTTTCGGAAATTCTTGCTGATACAGATGCTTGCTGTTGTAAATTTTTGGCTTGTGCATTAACAACATTAACAAAGGTGTTGTTTAATTGTTCCCATTCTTGCATTGTTTTTTTTACTTGCTCAGTCATTTCTTTGCCTTTTTGTGTGACGAAAGAATGCTGAAGGTCCTCGACCTCTTTGTAAAATTCATCGAAATCTGCTTTGATTTCGTCAAATATTGCCTTTTGCTGTTCGACGCTTTTAGGATTTTGAAAGGCAATAGTCAAATCTCTGTTCCGAATTTTGATATTGGCGGTTACTTTGAGCAAATCGACGCATTTACCATAATTTTCAAGGTGTTTTACGCCAATCGGAGTTCCTTCTTTTTCAAAATCCTTGTAGATATCCAGCACCGCAATAATCATATTTTTAATAATACCTTCGCAAGTGGCGGCAACCTTAACTCGTTCTGCCAGAGCGGTATTAACATCTTTCTGTAAATTTTTATAGGCAGTGTCAAGATCATCAACATCCTTGCTATCCTTGACAACATTATCAAGGATTTTCTTATTTTCTTCAACTAGAATACGTTCACGGGCTTTTGCGGCGAATTCACCGGCAACATTCGTGAACACGGTAACTTGGTCACAATATTCGGGGTCTTTTGTTCCCGAATGATTGGCGGAGGCAATTTGCCCCATATAGATATTGTTTGTGGTTTCGGTGATATTTTGTGTGATAGCAATCTGGTTCAAAAGATCACTTAAACCTGATTGCGCCTTGACTAACGCATAAAGACCAACTCCGCCAACGATGGTCAAAAGCAAGAGAATCAATAAAAAACCTACTGTAAGTTTGGTTCCGATCTTAAATTTGTTTAACATGTTGTAAGTTCCTAAAAAATAAGAGTAAACTAAAAGGTAAAAAACAATTCCCCATTTCGTGTCTGTAGGAAATTAGGGCAATTATTTAAATCACTAAGATAATATAACATAATATTAGGGCGTTTCAACTATTTCAAAAAAAAAACTGCCATATTTTTTTGACAGAACACTTGGGGGAAGTGAATAGTTAGTAGTGAATAGTGAATAGTGTCGCAATGCGGATTACTATCAAAACAGTATTAATCCGCTAGTAGTGAATAGTGTGTAGTTCGCAAGCGGAGTAATACCAAATCAGTATTAATCCGCTTGCGACACTATTCACTATTCACTATCAACTATTAACTAATATGAGTCTCTTGACGGACTTCCTAAAAAAATAGATAATTACCAAAAGATTACACGAATAATTTCACAACAACAAAATGAATAAGTTTGTTTTTTGATTTTTAATCGTGTTTGAAATAAAATTTGGGTTACGGAACAGTGCACCGCAACACCGTATTTTTTCACTTTACAACTTTTGGCTAAAAGATTATTGGCAATTTTATGACACTTGAACCTGATTCTCCTAACGATCATCCTATTACTTCCGTTCTTTCATCAATTCGTAAGCGTTTGATTGGTTCTCAGCGTGATCCTGAAGCATACCGCCCCAAACCGAATATTCCCGTTGTTGGAGACGAACCTCCCAAGATCAAAACCGAAACCAATCCACCGGAAGAAATAAACACCAAATCCGAATTTACTAATAATTCCGGTGAACCTCTTCCCGAAGACAACAGAAAATCACCGCCAAATATTCCGCCTAAGGGAGTGAAGCGGGTTCCGATTCCCAAAATTCGTGCCGGTAAAATGTCCGACGATTTGGAAGATGAATTTAATGCCGTATTTAGCGGCGAATCGCTGGGCGAATCTCTCGATGTTTTGATTCGCAAGTCCGAAGCAGTGGCGGATCAGGAGATTTTGGAACCGGAAACCAAACTCAAAGCAACAGTGATTTCACTTTATGGTGATAGTGTTTTTCTTGATCTCGGAGCACGGGAACAAGGAGTTGTTTCTCTCAAAATGTTTCCGGCTGACGCCGAACCACAACCCGGACAATCACTCGAAATTACAGTAATTCGTTTCATGCCCGAAGAAGGGCTTTACGATGTTGCTGTGCCGTTAGCTGCAGCCGATGTTCGTGATTGGTCGCAAGTTCATGAGGGAATGGTCGTCGAGGCTAAAATCACCAAAACAAACAGCGGCGGTTTGGAATGCGAAGTGAATCGGTTACGCGGTTTTATTCCCATCAGTCAGATTGAACTGTTCCGTGTTGAAAACACCGAACAGTATGTTGGTCAAAAATTGAATTGTCTTGTTGAAGAGGTTGATATTGAACGGCGTAATCTCATTTTAAGCCGGCGTGCTTTATTGAATCGAGAACGTGAAGAAAAACAAATAGCTCTTCGAGAAGAGTTGGAAGTTGGTCAGATTCGCGAAGGATTGGTACGAAAAATTATTGATGCCGGAGTGTTTGTTGATCTTGGCGGGGTGGACGGATTTATTCCAATCAGTGCCTTGTCGTGGGGACGAATCAATCATCCAAGCGATGTTGTAACAGAAGGAACTCGTGTTAAAGTCCGAATCTCCAAAATTGATGAAACAAATCATCGTATTTCACTGATTTATCGTGACGACGCTTCTAATCCGTGGTCGAATATTTCAGAACGGTTTCAGGAAAAAATGTTGGCACGCGGCAGAGTCACGAAAATTATGGATTTCGGGGCTTTTATTGAATTGATGCCCGGACTGGAAGGATTGGTTCATATTAGTGAATTATCCGGCAAACGAGTCGGGAATGTTCGTGAGGTTGTCAAGGAAGGCGAATGGGTTGATGTGTATATTCTGTCCATTGATTCCGAAACAAAAAGAATTGCTTTGTCTATTAAACAGGCAGTTTCAATAACTTCAGAATCCGAACTTGTTACCGAAAATGCAGTAGAAAATACCTCCGAAAATACTACCGCAACCGCCACCGCAACCGAACAAAAAGATTCGGATGCAGCTCGAGCCGCGTTGAAAATTAAGAATCCGCACAAAGGTCCGCTCAAAGGCGGAACCGGACATTCAACCAACGGCGGAACATTTGGATTAAAATGGTAATATTTGAACAAATAATGAAAATCCAACCCCATTGTGTACAAATAACTATTTCACAAAATGTTGTAATAAAATCTACAAAATTCTAA